>JAILBW010000015.1 GCA_024680695.1 Bacteroidaceae bacterium | reverse complement strand
ATGTCTGTGATCTTCCTGTGGTTGTTGCCATAATATTCTCTCCTTTAATTTCTTTTCGCTCAACACATTGTATATGTTATTATACATACGCATTTTCAGGGGAAAGTTAAAACAATTCTGAGTGCGTGCGTTTGGTCGTATCGACACTATACATTGTTGCTACGGATTTTTTGAATTCATCTTCACCAAGTATGCTCCTAACATCCACGGAGTCATAGTAGGGTACTCCGACACCCTTGTGGGCATCTTCTATGACCTTCATAGCCTTCTTATTCAGATACTTTCCTGTCTCTGGATCATAAAGCTCACTCTCGGCAGAAGAATTCTTCACCCTGACAGAAGTCACGCCCACAAGCATCTTGCATGCGTTCTTTACCCTTGAAACCAAGCTCTCATCAGGAACCTGTAATACTACTGTTGCCATGATAAATACGCATTTGGTTGAATATTCAGATGCAAAATTACGACAATTTTAGGAAATACCGTTATACTTTCGTCAGTTTAACGTGATTTTGACCATTTTGTGGCATTTTGGCATAAAATTCTATGTCAAGGATAGATTAAAGCCACAAATGCCCTGAATTGTTAACCGGCACTGTAACACAGCTACTTAGCGCAACCGAGGTACAAGGTCGGTACAAATGACCCCATTTTCTTTCTTCTCTCTTTTGACTGGCAAATAGTCTTCTCTTTGCTCACCGAAGTTGCCAGAAAGAGACAAGCATAGACAAAAGATAATCCACCTGAATTTGTTAATTATTAGAACACATCTTTAAACAACGCGAACACGACAAAACGATTTATGAAACATTCGTGGTAATTATATGGGTATTAGTGTTAAAAGAGAGACGCGAATGTCCATGAATGCCCACGAATGATCAAAAATAAAAAGGGGCGAGTTTCAACTGATCGAAATGTCTTCAGCGACTTAATTTGTACTAACCACCGGAATTTACTTGGAAGCCTACATACATACATTGCATTCCTACTTCAAATACTTGCGCAGACAAGCGTCTCTGCTTGCTGCCGCATCGCCTCCTGCTTGCTGCCGCATCTGTCTCTGCTTGCTGTCGCGTCGGCGCCTGCTTGCTGTCGTAACTGCCTCTGCTTGCGCAAGAAAGGAACTTTTCTTGCCGTGACAAATCGATTTGTTTTCGCAGGTTTTTGCTGAAAAGTAGGGCCTTTTCTGACGAAAATTTTTTTTGAAAATGGCCAAACAGCCTACATGCCTACATAAAATGCCTGTAAATTTCTGTAGTACAAAAAGTTGCAATTTTTCAAGCCTACATAAAGCCTACATAAAGCCTACATGATGCCTACATACTTCATACATAAATGGGGAGGGAGTCCGAATGTAGGTTTTATGTAGGCTTATGTAGGCTTTATGTAGGCTTTATGTAGGCTTGCATTCGCCGCAATCCCTTTATACATGCGGGTTTCAAGCGTTTTTATGTAGGCATGTAGGCTGTTTTGCAATTTTTGAGAAAAATTTTTGTTTTTGCGCCTCGTTTTCTATGTCAGGCGGGGAAGCGCTAAGGACAAAGATGATTTGCAGCGGAGAGTTTGCAAATTCTCTTTGCCAATCCAATAACTGTAAGCGTATCCGCTCTGACGTCTTGCGGCCTTGAAGCCACATCTGCTCAAAATAGCCTAAGCATAGTACAAGCTAATTTTTAGAGCCTACCTATTTCTAAAAATCGCTCTGCAGCGAGAAGTTGCGGAACTGGCCGACGACATCGAACGTGCCGGGCAGTTCCCACCCGAAGTTCATGCCGTTAATGGTGAAGTCATCGACTTCCGAGTCGGCGAAGCTGCCGTTCTCCTTCATGGCCTTGATGGCATCGCCGATGGCCTTGCGGACATCCACCCGAGCCTTCGCCCAACGGTGGCGATTGAAGTCCACACGGCCGAATACATCTTTGTCGGCCATAGAATATATATAGGTACTGGTGCCGATGTCCCAGGAGAGGAAGCCGTCGCCGGCACCGCCCGAGTCGCGATTGTCGAATGAGCCCACGCCGAGCCACAGGTTTTTACCGTAGTCGGCCCGTGCGCGATTCGTGTTGCGAATGTGCAGATAGCCCAGGAACTGAGCGGCATGGATAGTGGTGTTGTAGGCGCTGCCCATGCAGTTGGTGCAGGACAGGACGCGCATCTGGTAGGAGAGGATGAGGCTGTTGGTCTTGCCCACCTCCACGCCGTCGAACGTCGTCTCGACCAGAAAGTTTATCCACGGGTCGCTGCCCGAAGTACGATGCGCCCTATACACTCGACTGGCATCCACCCGCATGGTGAAGACACCTTTCCTGTTGCGGGCGAAGGTGAAGGCATCGTCTGCGTAGGCGATGCCGAGGGTCTTGTCCCGCTGCGGGCGTTGGCCAGAGAAGTGCGTCCTGAAGTCCCATGAACAGAGGTTCCAAAGGGGAGGCTCGTTGTTGGCATCGAAGCGCAGAGTGTCGATGGGGACACCCACGCCGTTCACCGCCTTCGGGGCCAACAGCTTCACTCCACGCCGCATGGCTGGATCGGGGAAGAGTTCAGACTCCCCAGCCGTGAGAGACATCGGGAAAAGAAGAAGGAGAAGGAGGTTTTTCATGTCGCGCCTTGGTTCTCACTGAAAGCTTTTATGGTGCTCACTATTTCGTTCTCGCTTTCGCTGAGCGTGAGCAGGAGGTTCTTGTATTTTTCGCGTGCCACGAGGTCCTGCAGCAGCGGCCAGATGGGCACCTCGCGCGTCCAGAATTCCTTGCCCATGAATATCATGGGACAGGCGTATCCGTAGCTCATGTAGTGGTTGGGCACGGCGGCTTGGAATATTTCCTGCAGGGTGCCGGCACTGCCGGGAGTGAAGATGATGCCGCCGCGGGCAATGGCTAAGATGCTGTCCTCGCGGATGCTGTTCTCGAAGAACTTGGCAATGTGGGTAGCCAGCGGGGTGCTGGGCTCGTGTCCGTAGAGCCAGGTGGGGATGCCGAGGCTTTGATAGTCCTGTTGCGGGTAGCGTGAACGAATGCGCAGGGCCGTGTCGAGCCAGCCCTCGTCGGTGAAGGAGGGGGCGGTCATCAGGGTGTGCAGGGCATCCATCAGTTCCAGTTCGTTGCGCCCGGCCATCCATGCACCGAGGTGGGTAGCCTCCATCGCTCCGGGGCCTCCGCCTGTCACCATCAGGAACCCCTCTTCGGTAAGTCGTTTGCTTAGGTGTACAATCTGGGCGTAGGCCTTATCTGTACGCAGCAGGCTGTGCCCGCCCATTACGCCGACGATTTGCTGAGCCCGATAGGCGGAGAGGAATTCGTGCATGCAGTCGCTGATGCTATGGTCGTGCAATGTGCGGGCGAGCGTCTCCTTGATGTCCTCGGCACGCTTGCCTTTCTTCAGATAATGGCGATAGACGCGGCCGTCGAAGCATTTCTGGTACGTTTCGGGATGCCCTACCTCGTATCCCTCGTAGAGTTCCTCGACGGTGTAGAGATGGGAGCAGAGGTGGAACAGTTCACCCATGTTGGGGAAGAAGAGGCAGTCCTGAGTGAGCCTCTTGAAGCCCCTTGGCAGCGCACAGCCCAGGAAGAGGCAATCCGTGTAGGTGTGACGCAGAGCCTGCTCGGTCTCGGCCGTAAGGTTCACAGCCAAGAATGCATGTCGACGGATGTTCTCATCCTCCTGATGCAGGGCATTGGCCAATTGCCAATCGTCCGTCACTTTTGTGTAGTTCTTTCTCATCATCTTGTGCGTTATCTGCACAAAAGTATGAAAAAACCATGAACTTTACGCCCAAATACAGGAAGTTTTTGTAACTTCGCAGCATGAAACGCTACATAATTACCATTATTGCGTGTCTCGTCGGCTGTATTACAATGCCGTTGCACGCCCAGATGCAGTGGAAGAATCCGCTGCAAGAGTCGTTCCCCACCGTGCAGGGCCGCTGGTGGCACGAAGAGTTACAGAACAGTTTTCACCGCTTCCCTGACCGCTTCGAGGCAACGCTGCCGAGGGCCGTTTGGGACCACGGCTTGCAGACGGCGGGCCTAAGCATCCAGTTCCGTTCGATGTCGCCCACGATCGAGGTGCGCTATACCACTGGCAAGGGGCTGCGCCAGATGCAGCACTGGCCGTTCACCGGCTGCGGCGGTGTGGACCTGTACGCTACAGACAAGCATGGCCGGAAGCGCTGGTGCGCGGCACGCATCACGCAGGGCGACACCATCCGTGCCGTCTATGCCGACTTGGTGTATCCCGATGCGAATCCGCGCTACGGCTACGAATACGAGTTGTTCCTGCCCATGTTCGTCGAGGTGAAAGACTTGCAAATCGGCGTGCCTGAGGGACAATCGCTCACCTTCCTGCCCGTAACGAAAGAGCGGCCTATCGTCTTCTACGGCACGAGCATCGCCCATGGCGGATGTGCCTCGAGGCCAGGGATGGCATGGGTGAACATGATTCGACGCGAAATGCATCACCCCATCGTCTCGCTCGGCTTCTCGGGCAGCGGCAAGTTGGAGGCGTCAGTATTCGACGCACTGGCCGAGATTCCCGCCCAGCTCTTTGTCATCGACTGCATGCCCAACATGAGCAACCGCACCGATATCGGCCCACTGGTCATCGACGGCGTGAAGAAACTGCGCAAGCACAGTGCGGCCCCCATCCTGCTGGTGGAGCATGCGGGCTACGCCAACGAATCGACGAACGACAAGGTGCGAGAGACGTACGAGGCCACCAACCGCCAGCTGCGCGAGGCATACAGCCAGATACAGACCTCGGGCGTACGCGACGTCTATTATTTGCCTCATTCGGAGTTCTTCCTGTCGCAGGACGAGACGGTCGATGGTACGCACCCCAACGATCTGGGCATGCGGCATCTGGCCGATGTGTATGAAAAGAAATTGCGCGAAGTATTGCATCAACTGCCCGAGAATCAAACCATCTTCCACCCCATTCCGCAGCAGCGCGACCAGTACGACTGGCGGACGCGCCACGAAGAGGAACTGCGTCTGGGGAGCGAAGGGGACGTGGATGTCGTGATGATTGGCAACAGCATCACGCACTTCTGGAGCGGCCTGCCCAAGGATGAATGGCATCGCGGCGACGACAGCTGGGCCGAGCTATTCGGCAACCGAAGGGTGATGAATATGGGCTTCGGCTGGGACCGCATCGAGAATATCCTATGGCGGCTGTATCATGGAGAACTCGACGGCTTCCGCGCAAAGAAGGTGGTGATGATGCTGGGCACAAACAACTACAAAATCAATACACACGAAGAGATTGTAGCAGGTGTCGTGCAGGTGGTGTCGGCAGTGCGTCAGCGTCAGCCCGAGGCGGAACTGTATGTTCAGGCTATCTATCCGCGTCGCGACTTGGAACAGGGCATGGCTGAACTGAACAGGAAATTGTCCGAACGACTGAGCCAGACGTTCGGAAATGCAGTGCACTTCATCAATCCCGGCGAAGTACTGCTGGGCAAGGATGGCAAGGTGGACGAGTCGCTCTTCACGGGCGACGGCCTGCATCCCTGCGACAAGGGCTATCGCCAGCTGGGCAATCATCTGAAGCAAGACTTGGGATTCTGATTCCGACAAAAGTCATGGGCACGAGTCCCCCCACGAAGAAGAAACGCCGTCGCCTAAAGAAGAGCGTCCGTCGCGGCTGTCTGGGCATTGTGCTTACGGCGGTATTGTTCATCGTGCTGTCGGTCTATGAATGTCGGCGCGATACGCGGCAGGCGGGCATCCCGGTGGTGGTGCAGCCCGATTCGCTGCCCGACGGTCGCGACTCCGTGCTGGCTCGAAGACTGGCGCGCGTAGTGGCGCGCACTCCCCGCATCGATTCGTCCCGCGTTGGGCTGATGGTGTACGACCTGACGCACCGCAGCGAAATCTTCCGCCACCACAGCGAGGAACTGATGACTCCCGCATCGTGCCAGAAACTGCTCACGGCACTCAGCACCATTCGCCGCCTGGGCATCGAGCATTCCTATGTGAGCCGTCTGCTCATCAATGGCGAGGAAACAGACAGCACGCTCGTCGGTACGGTGATTGTCGACATGGACGATGACCCGCTCATCGACTCATTTGATGGATTTGTCAATGCTTTGTGGCGTCGAGGTATCCGGCGCATAGAGGGCAACATCGTCTTCGACCTTGCCCGACGCGACACGCTGCGGCCTCATCCCACGGCACCTTCGTGGGACATCCCATACGGAAAACTACCACTACTCATGCGCGGCGAACCCTTTGTAAGGCGTCAGTTCATGGATGCTTTGGCTGCAAAGGGTATTCGCTTTCAGCGAAATACAGACATTTGCATCCTCTGGGAGCAAAAGCTCGGCACCCCCTGTTCACCTCAGGAATACGCACTGGCCCGTCAACTGGCCGGAGTGCTTTCGCGCGAAGTGCACTGCGTCATACATCCGTTGCGCAACGTGCTGGCACCAATGCTGATATATAGCAGTAACATCAAGGCTGAGGCTGTCTATTACCACGCCGACCATTTTCGGGATCGATGGCGCAATGGGCGGACAAAGGAGGGAAGTGCCATGCGTCGCTTCGTGAAGAACGAAATCAAGGGTGTCGTCCGCCCCGACATGGTCATCAACGACGGAAGCGGACTCTCGCCTCAGAATCGCCTAACGGCCGATTTCTTGATAAAGTTGTTGAAGTATGCCTATGACGACCCATTGCTACGTGAGGAGATGATGGACTGCTTGCTGGCCACGACGGCCGACGACGAACGGCGGGGCACGCTGTATGGACGCATGGAGGACGAATGTTTTACTGGCCGCATCTTCTGCAAGACGGGCACGCTGGCCGCCCGAGCCGTCTCGTCACTCGCCGGGTATCTGCAAGGCGAGGACAATCGCTGGTATGCCTTCGTCATCTTCAACGAGGACACACCCATCTTTGAGGCGCGACTTTTTCAGGACGAAGTGTGCCGGGTGCTGATATCGCAGTGAGGACAGCTTCCGCAACGGCACGAACCACAACCGCCGGTGCGTTTCTGGCTCTTCACGTAGTGGATAAGTACGAGGCCGGCCACCACCACTATCAAGGCGAGAAGCAAGAGACTCTGCAGATTCATATCAATAATCGGAAAAGGAATGCAACCAGCCATGCCACAGTGCATTGCATGACGACAACGAAGCAGGCCCAACGCGTACCGAGTTCACGACGAATGGTGGCGATGGCTGCTACGCAAGGGGTATAGAGCAGGCAGAAAACGAGTAGGCAGAGTGCCGTGCCAGCCGAGAGCACATCAGTCAGCGCCGCTTCGGCAAAGAGCGTACTCAGGGAACTCACTACCACCTCCTTGGCCAGGAAGCCGCTCACAAGCGAAGTGACGATGCGCCAGTCGTCGAAGCCCAGCGGACGGAACAACGGAGCCACGAGGCTCGACAGCTGGGCAAGCATGCTCCTCTGGGCCGCTTCGTGCGGCACCATCTGCATGTGGAAATCGAAGGTCTGTAGGAACCATATGACAATCGAGGCCAGAAAGATAACCGTGAAGGCTCGCTGCAGGAAGTCGCGCGCCTTGTCCCACAGCAAACGAAGCACATTGCGGGCCACAGGCAGACGATAGTTGGGCAGTTCCATCACGAAGGGAACTGCCTCGCCGCGGAAGAGTGTCCGCTTTAGCACCAATGCCGTGAGAATGCCTGTAATGATGCCGATGACGTAGAGTCCCAACATCACACCTGTTGCATGGCGCGGGAAGAAAGCGGCAGTGAAGAAGGCGTAAATGGGAATCTTGGCCGTGCAACTCATGAAAGGCGTCAGAAGGATGGTCATCTTGCGGTCGCGATCGCTGGGAAGGGTGCGCGATGCCATCACGCTGGGGACGCTGCACCCAAAGCCGAGGAGCAGAGGAACGATGGAACGCCCTGAGAGTCCCAGACGGCGCAACAGCTTATCCATAACAAAGGCGATACGGGCCATGTAGCCACTATCTTCCAACAGACTCAGGAAGAAGAATAGGCAAACGATGAGCGGAAGGAAGGACACCACCGTGCCCACACCGCTATAGATACCATCGACCACCAACGAATGTACTGAAGGGGCGATGTTCCACTGTGTGAGGGTGGTGTCGGTGAGAGTTGTGAACCAGCCGATAGCCTCCTCCAGCCAGCCTTGCATCCAGGCACCCACGGTATTGAAGGTAAGGTAGAAGATAAGCGTCATGATGCACAGGAAGGAAGGGATGGCAGTCCACCGCCCTGTAAGTACGCTGTCGATGCGCCGACTCCGGCGTCGCTCCTTGCTTTCGAGAGGTTTCACCACAGCCTGCTGTGCTACCCGGCGGATGAAACTATAGCGCATGTCGGCCATGGCTGCGCAGCGGTCCATGCCGCGTTCCTCCTCCATCTGGCAGAGGATGTGTTCGACGGTTTCGCGCTCATTCTGTGTCAGTCCCAGTGCATCGGCCACCGAAGTGTCGCCCTCTATGAGCTTACTGGCCGCGAATCGAAGAGGGAGGTGTGCCTGCTCGGCATGATCCTCGATGAAGTGCATGATGCTGTGCAGGCAGCGATGAACGGCACCACCATGTTCCGTAGCGCTGCAGAAGTCTTGCCGCGAAGGCTTCTCCTGATAGGTCGCTACATGGATGGCATGGCGAACCAGCTCATCTACACCCTCGCCTTTCATTGCACTGATGGGGATTACGGGGATGCCGAGCATCTGCTCCATGACGTTGATGCGCACTGTGCCGCCATTGTTGCGCACCTCGTCCATCATGTTCAGCGCCAAGACGACAGGGATGTCCAATTCCATCAACTGCATGGTCAGGTACAGGTTGCGTTCGATGTTCGTTGCATCGACAATATTGATGATGCCGTCGGGCTGTTCGTCCAATATAAACTGGCGGCTTACCCGCTCCTCGCTGGTGTAGGGCGAAAGGCTATATATGCCTGGCAGGTCAGTCACCACAGCATCGGCATATCCGCGGATTTGTCCATCCTTGCGATCCACCGTGACTCCTGGGAAGTTGCCGACATGCTGATTGCTACCTGTCAGCTGGTTGAAGAGAGTCGTCTTGCCACTGTTCTGGTTGCCAGCCAGCGCAAAGGTTAGGCGTTTTCTTTCAGGGCGTACAGGCCCGCTGTGGTAGCGTGGACCGTCCTCGCCAAGTCCTGGGTGTTCTGTGATGTGGCACACCTCCACTTGCTCAAGTTCTTCGTATGCCTTCGGCTTGTCATGGGGAAGGTGGAGCGATATTTCAATCCGTGCGGCATCGGCCTTGCGAAGCGTTAGCTGATAGCCCTGTATGGTCAGTTCCATCGGGTCGCCCATCGGCGCATATTTTTCCAAAGTAACTACAGCGCCAGGCAAGACGCCCATATCGAGGAAGTGCTGTCGCAGCGCTCCCTCGCCACCGATGCGTGTGACCACGCCGCTTTGTCCTAAAGAAAGTTCGTCCAGTGTCATTGTTGTTTAGTTGTAGCTGTGCATGCCTCCCAGTAGGTAGTTGACACCCAGATAGGTCATGAGCAGGCAGGCGAATGCCAAGAGGGAATAGATGCGGTAGTTTCGTGTCGAGCGAAACCAGGGGAGACTCTCGGCATGGAGTGGAATACTATAGACAAGTAGCGTGATGAGCGCCCAACTTTCCTTGGGGTCCCAGCTCCAGTAGGTGCCCCACGAGACATTGGCCCAAATGGCGCCCAAGAAGATGCCGGCCGCCAACAGAAAGACAGCAAGGCGCAGGAGTCGGCGTTCGACAATGCTCAGAACCAGCAGGGCATAGCTCATCATGATAATGCTGACGTGGAGGCTGAGCCACGGACTGTGGAGTACAGGCATCAATGGAGTGATACGCGGATTGATTTCTCCCAGATGGGCCACTAGCAGAACGAAGGCTGTGGCCAGCACAGCGATCGGCATAAGTCGGCGAATGAGGATGGCTACCGTAAGCAGACAGATGGCCACGAAGAACATGGTCTCGAAACCATTGCTCAGCGGCAGATGGTCAGCTACATACCAGCGCAGGAACCATCCGGCAAGCAGGAAACACCAGAGTGCAATGCATGCTGCACCACACAGCTGTCCGATACCATCCGCCCAACGCTTTTGCCCGCGCCGTCCCCAAAGGCCCACACCAGCCAATAAGGACAGACTAAAGGCCACCATCATGCCCCAAAGGAGCCAGTCGATGCGGTTGTACAGTAGCTCTGCCTTCACTCGTCGCTCCGAGAGCAGTGGCACACCGTCGGGTACTGGCTCTACGAGCGAGCCGTGCATCAGCATGAGCAGGAGGCCCACCTTCTCGTCGGCCTTAGCATCCTCGCCCAAGTGTTGCATGGTAGGCACATCGCCGGAGCGATCCACATAGTCGGACAGGGTGCGATACTTCCCGCGCCCCACCTTGATGATGGGCTGTTGCCCCCATGCTTCGGGTTCCAGCGCAATACTGCCCATCACCTGAGTGGGCGTCAGTCCGTGATACGTCCGACGTCCGTATATCTTCAGCAGGAATTCCTGCGCCATAGTGCCGAAGGGCGCCACGCGGTTGTTCCACATCACTTGTTCCCGCTCCAGCTCAGCCGCTTTGTCCGACGAAATGGCTGGTAAGGCTTTTGCACTCAGCGTACCGCCAGCCATGAGCAGGAGTACGAAAAGTCGCTTACGGGACGAGAGTAGCACCCACATCATGCTCAGTCCCAGCAGAGCATAGCCCAGATAGGTGATTCCTGTGCCCCACGGATCATGGTTCACCGAGAGCAGGCTGCCTTGCATGTCTTCGTCGTAGGACGACTGATAGAAGCGGTAGCCCTGGCGCTTTAGGATATTGTTCATCGAGATAAGCTGGCTCTCGCCCTCCACACTGACGTGGCTCAGATAGTCGCGCGGAGCCTGAGTTCCTGCGTAATACGCTATTTCAAAACTGTCGAGCCGAAGGAAAAAAGGCAGCGGTTCGGAGTGGTGTGTCTCCTCACAGTAGTACTCTTTGGCTGGCACACCCTGCCTAAGATGCAATGTGCCTCGCCGTCCCCACAGCGAGGTGACGAGCGCACCCAGCAGGATGAGCACCAGACTGACATGCAACATAAAGACGGCCATGCGACGCCACAACCGACGCTTCCAGATAAGCCATCCGCCACTGGCAGTCACTGCCGCCCAAAGGAGTTTAAACCAAAATGAGCCGTAGAAATAATGATGGACAAAGCCAGTGCCCTGAACGTTCTCGACAAATGTGGCAACGGCGATCACAAAGGCACACAGACCGAGAAGCAGGAAGGGAAGCCTCCGTCCTTTATCCTCCCCAAATGGGGAGGGAGTAGTATGCATTGACTCGCTCATATTTCTGTTTCTTAAGCTGAGTTCTGAAAAATAGCCCGTTCGTCAGTCTCAGGGCGAGTCGCGCGTTTTACAACGCTCGATACTCGGGATGCGTGGCTGGACGTATGGCCATGCACTCCATCTCGATGAGCCAAGTGGGACGGCACACCGGCGCCAGGGTAATAACCGTAGGTTTCTGCGGGAATCGCTGGGCAAACATCTCGCATACAGTGCCGTAGTCGGCAATGTCGCGCAGATAGACGATGAGGTGCATCACATCGTCGAACGTGGCGCCGGCCTCTGCGAGCAGTGCCTCGACGTTCTCCCACATTCGATGTGTCTGGCCGACGATATCGCCCACATTCACCACACGGCCTTGGTTGTCAATGCTGGCCGTGCCGCTGATGAAGACATGATCGCGGTCACCATATTGGACGACGGAGCCTCGCTCGAAGGTCACTCCGTACTCGTAGGTGGGGTTCAGATGTGTGCGGGCATAGAGATAGCGTAGCTGGGAGGGCACGAAACCAGTGAGGGCATAGGCTCCCATCTGTACCAGTGCCTCCGTGCGTGCTGGCAGTCCGCCGATGCCTGTGCTGGCGATGTAGTGGGTCTGCTCCGTGAGTCCTTGCTGGATGAAGTTTTCCCTCCGGGCACGCACCATACCAGCATACTGGGTGTCCACGTCGCGGACGAAGAACCAAGTGCGGATGCAGTTGTCGGCCAGTGTGGCACCTCTCTCTGCCAGCGCCGTCTCGTATTGGTGCAGGATAGTCTCCGTCTGCATGGCACTGTCGCCCGCCGTCTCCGTCATCCCCATCTTCCAGAGGTGAGTGTAGCCGTTGTGACGGCCCACCGTCATGCCTCCCTCCTTCGCGATATCGATGCCGCGTTGCAGGTAAAGCCACGCCGCTATCTTGCTCCCATCTAAGGGCTGCTGCTGTATGAGGCTCACGCTGGCCGTATCGCGGGCGGCCTCCTGCATGAGCGGTTGCTGATTGGTGCTGTCCGAGAGGAAATAGCGCTTCATCACGCATCGGGCGCCATCCAGTTCCCCGCGTGCCAGCAACATATCTTCGGCCTGGCGGATGCGGCACCACTGCTGTGCAAAGCCCTCTCCGCGGGGCTCCACGTGCAGGATGACCTGCCACTCGGCCACGCCTCGCTCGGGACAGAAGGCTGCCACTTCTGCCGTTACGCCCAGTAATTCCAGACAAATTTTATTGCATGTCATGCTGTTTACTATTATTCGCTTGCAAAGATACGACTTTTAATTCAATATTTCACACCGTTGGGCATACATTTCTGTTCAGAGCCCGTTTATCCAATCCTGAATGAACCTCTTCACCTCTTCCAGATTCTCCTTGAACTGGCTGCTCAGCACCTCCGTGTGATTGTAATGAAGCATATTCTCGCCTCCCTCGTTCAGTATTCTCCATACGAGCGACGAGTCGGCATCGCCGCCCTTGACGCGCAGCATGTCTGCCAGCGTGCTGGGGTGATTGACCAGATTGGCATAGGCCTGTCTTTCTGTAAGGTTAAGACCGCCTGCCGAGCGTCCGTTCCCGCCGTGGCACTGGATACAGGCCCTGTCGAGGATGCCGTGTTGCAGACATCCGAAGGGGCTGACATCGATGTTGCCCAGGTCCATGCGGATGGTGTCCTGTGTGTCGGGATAGTCGGAGAGCGTGATGCGCTGCAGCGTGAGGATGCGTTGGCGCAGGCGGTCGGTGACGGCAAATTCGACGGTGCTCACCTGCCCCGTCAGGTTGTTCAGCTCCAAGACGACGGACACTGCGTCGGCCGCAGAGACGGGCAGTGTGTGCTGCATCACGGCATAGTTGCTGCCGTCTCGGAATCCGGCCAGTGCGATGGCATAGTCACCCTCCTCCCATGCATCGGTGCCTGTG
>JAILBW010000214.1 GCA_024680695.1 Bacteroidaceae bacterium | reverse complement strand
CCAGCAGATTTGTTGGCGGGCCGTATTTTACATGCTTAATGTGACACTGTGACATTGTTGCGTTCGGGGCACACTGTGCTTGCGCAAGCGGGAAGGAAAACTACAGCAAGCAAAGGCGTTTGCTTGCGCAAGCAGGGGGAGGGCCTTCGTTCGAAGTGTTTCTCGTTCGAAAAGGTACAAATAAATTTGGTGTTTTGCTCGCTTCTTCGTAACTTTGCAGCGCTTTTCGAACAATAGGTTTATTAAATCCAGTATATGGCAAAAGTAATCAAATTACGTAAGGGCCTCGATGTACATCTGAAGGGACAGGCCACTGCGGAGATTACGTCTGTGAAGTGCTCGGCCGAGTATGCCCTCGTGCCGGACGACTTTGTCGGACTGAAACCCAAGGTGGTAGTCAAGGAAGGTGACGTCGTAAGGGCCGGGGATGCCTTGTTGCAGGACAAGCTGCATCCCGAGGTGAAATTTGTTTCCCCTGTGGGCGGCACAGTGTCGCTGGTCGAACGTGGCGACCGACGCAAGTTGCTGAGTGTGCGCGTAAAACCCGAAGAAGGTGTGGCACCCCGCGAGTTCGACACGAAGGGCGACGTAAAGGCACTTCTCATGGAAAGCGGCCTCTTCGCATTCTTCCGCAGCCGTCCCTACGATGTTGTGGCCAATCCCGACGACAAGCCGAAGGCCATCTTCGTCAGCGCATTCAACAGCATGCCCCTGGCACAGGATTTCGAGGTGGCCCTCAAGGGGCAGGAGGCAGACTTCCAGAAGGGAATCACCACCCTCTCGAAGATCGCTCCCGTGCATCTCGGCATTAGTGCCAAGCAGACAAGCACGGCACTGACAGTGGCGAAGGACTGCGAGGTGACAGTGTACGACGGACCCGCTCCGGCAGGAAACGTGGGTGTGCAGATCAACCACACATCGCCCATCAACAAGGGTGAGGTGGTATGGACTCTGGGTGCCGAGGAAGTAATCTTTGTCGGTCGTCTGATGCGCACCGGCAAGGTGGACCTCACCCGCACGATTGCCGTTGCAGGCAGCGAGGTGAAGAAACCCTGCTATGTGCGGGCACTTGTAGGCCAGCAGATCGGTTCGCTGCTCGACGGACAGCTCGACAACTCGAAGCACCTGCGCATCATCAACGGCAACGTGATGACTGGCCTGAAGACCACAGCCGACGGCTTCCTGGCCGCCCATGCAACGGAGGTGAACGTAATCCCCGAGGGCGACGACAATGCCGAACTGCTCGGATGGATCATGCCGAGACTGAAGGAGTTCTCCACCAGTCGCACCTACTTCAGCTGGCTCTTCGGACGGAAGAAGGAGTACACCCTCGATGCCCGTATAAAAGGCGGCGAACGCCACATGATTATGTCGGGCGAGTACGACCGAGTGTTCCCCATGGACATCTACGCCGGCTACCTCATCAAGGCCATCATCGCTGGCGACATCGATCGGCAGGAACAGCTGGGCATCTATGAAGTGGCTCCCGAGGACTTTGCGATTGCCGAGTTCGTGGACAGCTCGAAACTCGAACTGCAGCGCATCGTGCGCGAAGGCTTGGACATCTTGAGAAAGGAGAACGAATAAGAAAGCCCCCTGTCCTAAACGTCCTTTGCGATCTTAAAGACCCTATAAACAAAAGTAAAGAATATGAAAGCTTTAAGAAACTATCTCGACAAGATAAAGCCAAACTTCGAGGAGGGCGGTAAGCTGCATGCCTTCCAAAGCCTCTTCGACGGCCTGGAGACCTTTGCCTTCGTGCCGCGTACTACTGGCCGAGTGGGAAGTGTGAACATTCACGATGCCATCGACAGCAAGCGAATCATCAGCTTTGTCATCATCGCCCTGCTCCCCGCCCTGCTCTTCGGTATGTACAATATCGGCTATCAGAACGCCCTCGCTGCCGGCAAACTCAGCGAAGCCACCGTGCTCGGAATGTGGTGGTTCGGCTTCCTCGCCGTGCTGCCCAAGATTGTAGTGAGCTACGCAGTGGGCCTGGGCATTGAATTTACCGTGGCACAGTGGAAGCACGAAGAAATTCAGGAAGGCTTCCTCGCTACGGGCATCCTGATTCCCATGATTGTTCCCGTGACCACTCCGCTCTGGATGCTCGCCGTTGCAGTGGCATTCAGCGTGATTCTCGCCAAGGAAATCTTTGGCGGCACCGGCATGAACATCTTTAATCCCGCACTCGTTACTCGCGCCTGTCTCTTCTTCTCCTACCCCTCGGCAATGACGGGCGACAACACCGTCTGGGTAGCAGGCAAGAGCCTGCTGGGCGCTGGCTACGACGTAGTGGGGACCGACGCACTCTCTGCCGCCACTCCTCTCGGCCAAGCCGCCGAGGCCGGGTTCGCAGGCTTCGACCCCTCGGTGATTACTAATGCCATCTACGGACTCATTCCCGGCTCCGTGGGCGAGACCAGCATCATTGCCATCGCCCTTGGCGCCCTGTTGCTCCTGTGGACCGGTGTGGCCAGCTGGAAGATAATGCTCTCCGTCTTCGTGGGCGGCGCAGCTACCGGTTGGCTGATGCAGGCTACTGGGCTGAGCGCCATCCAGTGGTACGAGCACCTCGTACTGGGCGGCTTTGCCTTCGGTGCCGTCTTCATGGCCACCGACCCCGTCACTGCTTCGCGCACCGAGGGCGGCAAGTACATCTACGGTCTGCTCATCGGCTTCATGGCAGTGCTGGTGCGCGTTCTCAACCCCGGCTTCCCCGAGGGTATGATGCTTGCCATCCTGTTCATGAACCTCTTCGCCCCGCTTATCGACTACTGCTTCGTGCAGCGCAACATCAACATGCGGGCAAAACGTGCAATTAAATAATGTAAGGGAGGATACGAGCTATGAATATCTCAAAGTTAAAAGAAACCAACACCTACATTATCATTTACGCCTCCGTAATGGTAATCATCGTGGCATTCCTCTTGGCCTTCATCTCCTCGGCCCTCAAGCCGACTCAGGACGCCAATGTGGAGCGCGACAAGAAGAAGCAAATCCTCACCTCGCTGAACATCGTCGGACTGCAGGGCGAGGCCATCGACCAGCAGTACGCCCAGACCATCACCAACGTGCAGGACGAAGCCGGCGGCCCCGTCTTTGTGGCCACGGTCGATGGTGCCACCAAGTATGTACTTCCCGTCAAGGGGCGCGGCCTCTGGGGTGGCCTCTGGGGCTACATCTCCATCGACGAGGACAAGCAGCATGTCTTCGGAGCCTACTTCGACCATGAGAGCGAGACAGCCGGACTGGGTGCCCGCATCAAGGAACGCTGGTTCCAGACGCAGTTCAACGGCAAGCCCCTCTTCACCGACAACCCGCAGCAAGTGGCACTCACCGTCGTGAAGAAGGGCGCATCAAAGGCCGAAACCGAGATCGATGGTGTCACCGGCGCCACGCTCACCAGCAACGGTGTTGCCGGAATGGTGACCGACGGCCTGCAAGCCTATATAGAATTTTTGAACAAGTAAAGAACAGGAGGACAGAAATATGAGCAAACTATTTTCAAGCGAGAATAAGGAAGTATTCCTGAATCCACTGAACAAGAACAACCCCATTGCCGTCCAGGTGCTGGGCATCTGTTCGGCACTGGCCGTCACTTCTCAGCTCGAGCCCGCCATTGTCATGGGTCTCAGCGTGACAGTTATCACGGCCTTCTCGAACGTCATCATCTCCCTTTTGCGCAACACCATCCCTAACCGCATCCGCATCATCGTGCAGCTGGTGGTAGTGGCCGCGTTGGTGACCATCGTCAGCCAGGTGCTGAAGGCCTATTCCTACGATGTCAGCGTTCAACTGAGCGTCTATGTCGGACTCATCATCACCAACTGCATCCTCATGGGCCGACTCGAAGCCTTTGCCATGCAGAACGGTCCCTGGGAGTCGTTCCTCGACGGCGTCGGCAACGGACTCGGCTATGCCCTCATCCTGGTCATCGTCGGCTTCGTGCGCGAACTGCTGGGCTTCGGCACTCTGCTGGGCTACTCCGTGGTGCCCCAGTGGCTCTACGACCACGGCTATCAGAATAACGGCATGATGACCATGCCCGCCATGTCGCTCATCATCGTCGGTTGTGTAATCTGGGCACATCGCTCAATAAATAAGGAGGAGAAGTAGTATGGAACACATGATTAGTCTCTTTGTCCGCTCCATCTTTGTGGACAACATGATTTTCGCCTTCTTCCTGGGTATGTGCTCATATCTGGCCGTATCCAAGACCGTGAAGACGTCGTTAGGACTGGGCGTTGCAGTCACCTTCGTGCTGCTCATCACCGTCCCCGTCAACTATGCCCTGCAGACCTACGTCCTTGGCCCCGACGCACTCGTCCCCGGCGTCGATCTCACCTTCCTGGCCTTCATCCTCTTCATCGCCGTGATAGCCGCCATCGTGCAGCTCGTCGAGATGATCGTCGAGAAGTTCAGCCCCTCGCTCTATGCCGCACTGGGCATCTTCCTGCCCCTGATTGCCGTGAACTGCGCCATCATGGGCGCCTCGCTCTTCATGCAGCAGCGCGTTCAGATGGATCCCGCAGTGAGCTCCCAGGCCATCGGCGGCTTCGGCGACGCCATTGCCTACGCTTTGGGCAGCGGCATCGGCTGGCTCCTTGCCATCGTCGGTCTGGCCGCCATTCGCGAGAAGATGGCCTACGCCGACGTCCCCAAGCCCCTGCAGGGACTCGGCATTACGTTCATCACCGTCGGACTGATGGCCATGGCATTTATGTGTTTCAGTGGACTTAACATCTAATGAGTAGAGGAGGAAAAAGACAATGGATATGAATTTGATATTGACGAGCATCTGCGTCTTCCTTGCCATCATCCTGGCACTGGTTGTCATTCTGCTCGTAGCCAAGAAATACCTGTCGCCCAGCGGCAATGTGAACATTACTATCAACGGCAAGGACACCCTCTCCGTCGGCCAGGGCTCCAGCCTGCTCAGCACGCTTGCCCAGGAGGGCGTCTTCCTGCCCAGCGCCTGCGGCGGCAAAGGCTCCTGCGGCCAGTGTAAGGTACAGGTGGTCGAGGGCGGCGGCGAGATACTCGATTCCGAGAAGGGACAGTTCACCCGCAAGCAAATCAAGGACCATTGGCGTCTCGGATGCCAGTGCAAGGTGAAGGGCGACCTGCAGATTCACGTCGACGACAGCGTGATGGGCGTCAAGGAATGGGAGTGCACCGTCATCTCGAACAAAAACGTGGCCTCGTTCATCAAGGAGTTCAAGGTGCAGCTGCCTCCGGGCGAGCACATGGACTTCGAGCCGGGAAGCTACGCACAGATCAAGATACCCTGCTACGACATCGACTACGACCGCGACTTCGACAAGGGCGACATCGGCGAGCTCTATGTACCTACTTGGGAGAAGTTCGGCATCTTCGGCCTCAAGCAGAAGAACGAAGTGCCCACCATCCGCGCCTACTCGATGGCCAACTATCCCGACGAGGGCGACATCATCACCCTCACCGTCCGCATCGCCACGCCGCCATTCAAGCCTAAGGACCAAGGCCCCGGCTTCATGGATGTTCCCTGTGGCATCGCCTCTACCTACATCTTCTCGCTCAAGCCCGGCGACAAGTGCATCATGTCGGGCCCCTACGGCGAGTTCCGTCCCGTCTATGATTCGAAGCGTGAGATGATCTGGGTGGGCGGCGGCGCCGGTATGGCTCCCCTGCGTGCACAGATTATGCACATGTTGAAGACGCGTCAGTGCCGCGACCGCGAGATGCACTATTTCTACGGCGCCCGCACTATTGACGAGGTCTTCTTCATGGACGACTTCCTCGCCCTGGAGCGGGAGTTCCCCAACTTCCACTTCCACCTCGCCCTCGACCGTCCCGATCCGAAGGCCGACTCGCTGGGTGTGAAATACACTCCGGGCTTCATCGCTCCCGTCATGGGCGACACCTATCTGAAGCAGCACGAGGCTCCCGAGGATGTCGAGTACTACCTCTGCGGTCCTCCAATGATGGCCAAGACGGTGCTCGACCTGCTCCATTCGCTCGGTGTCGAGGACGACATGATTCGCTTCGATAACTTCGGCGGATAGTTCACACTCTTTTTTATATCATCCCGAAGGGCCGACACATTTGTCACCCTTCGGGATGTTCATCTCTAATGGGTGGTTCTGATAATAAAGCATAGCCTGTTATGAAACGTACTATTCACACCATACTTCTTCTCTCCGCCTCTGTCATCGCCGTGGCACAGGGGTATTCCTACAAAGGGCAGGGGTATGATTACATGCTGTCCTATCCCGGTTTCTACAAGGGAGACAATGGCGCCCTCTTCAACATATACTCCGATAAGCCCACGGCAGTTCCGCTGACGGTGTACATCAGTCGGAACGGACTCATCCATGTCTGTGAAGGTGACACCGAATATGAGATAACTTTTACGAAGGACGAAATAAAGGTCATGACGTTGGACGATGCGATTGTGTCTCTGGGTTATGGCAAAATAAATAATATGGTTCTGTTTGGCAAGGATGGAAAGATCGTGATCAGCAGAGCTACGTATTCCCTTGCGGTGAGCACCGAGGAGATGAAGCCTCGTGTGCTCGAAATCATCAATGCGGCAAAAAATGGCCTCTTCTTCACCTCAGGGAGCTCCTCTTCCTCCACCGCCATGACGGCCGAGCGCAAGAAGGCTATCCTTGACCGCCTCGTTGCGAACATGGTGCGCGTGGAGGGCGGTACGTTCACGATGGGAGCCACACCCGAGCAGGCTGGCGTTTTCGCAGATAATGAGAAACCCATCCATCAGGTTACGCTCTCGGACTACTACATCGGCCGTTACGAAGTGACGCAAGAGGAGTGGGATGCCGTGATGGGCAGCAATAATTCGCACATGAAGGGCGACCGCCGTCCTGTCGAGATGGTGTCATGGAATGCCTGCCAGACGTTCATCCGCAAGCTGAATGCCGCTACGGGCAAGCGTTTCCGTCTGCCCACCGAGGCCGAATGGGAGTATGCCGCACGGGGAGGAAAACTCAGCAACGGGTATCGCTACTCGGGGAGCAACGACCTCAACCAGGTGGCATGGAACGTCGAGAACAGCCGCAACGTGGGCGAGGACAGTGCCGACTATGGCACCCACGTCGTGGGCACGCTCGCCCCCAACGAACTTGGCATCTACGACATGTCGGGAAACGTCTCCGAATGGTGCCAAGACTGGGAGGGCAATTATCGCGGCGGCATGCAGACCAACCCAAGGGGGCCCGCCTCGGGTCAGTACCGTATCGAGCGCGGAGGCAGCTGGTATCATGGCACTACCCAATGTCGTGTTTCATGCCGTGGAAGCTTCGGGCCAGGCGGCACCGACTGGGCGCTCGGCCTGCGTCTCGCCTTGTAATTACATATTCCGTCGCACCTTCGGCGTGTCCCCCCTCCGGACAACAATTCACTATCATGCAGCCGATGGCGTACATCGACAACGCGATCCTATACCGCTGCGTCTGATTCCGTTTCGTCCCTGTTCGTGCGTATTGTCAAAGGCACAGCAAGTAGTCGATTTTGCATTTTGCATTTTGCAAATGGAAAATCTTGCAAGGGGGTTGATGCCATATTGGGGAGCCCACCCCATATTTTTTCCAATTGCAAAATGCAAAATGCAAAATCCGTCGGGAGTAACTTAAATGCAATCGTATACTATTCAGCGTCTTATGCATAATTCGCAGCAGGGCGGCACTGCGAAAGAAGGTGGCAGGATGAGCTGATTTGCCTGTTTTCTTCGGCCAAAAGTGCCTTTCGGAGAGACCAAAAATGCGTCAAAAGGTGAAGAAACGCCCACTTCTGCCTCCGAAAAAGCCTCACTTCCCCATCCCCTCTCCTTGGAGAGGGGATGGGGCTGAGGCTTGTTAGATCCGTCCGATCCGTGTTCGTCTTGGAACCCTGGGTTCACGTTCTTTTTATTATCTACGCACAGAAAAAAATTTGACATTTGCAAACGTTTAATGAACTTACTACGCCTTATTGGAACGTAACGGCCCGTTACGACATCGGATGCGGGCTGTCGTGCCTGCCTCTGCGGCGTTACGCAAAGTGACTTGCGGGCCGTCGCTCGCCTGCCTGCAGAAGGCAACACGGAGCGTAACCCCGAAGGAAATATGAGATGATTAAATAAACATCTAACAATTAATACATTACTGCTTTCGTTAAGTGCAGTGCCGTTGTTCGTGGTGCAAAGCCTGGTACATTGAAAGCTGACGTCATCAGCACCAAGGCGCATCCTACGCTGTGGTATGACGAATTCAAGACAGTGATGCAGTTGGTCGAGCACATTGCCCAGCATGGATCGAAGTTCACTTGCGGTGATATCTACGCAGTGTTGGCCGAGGCCGTGGACTGCATCGCCCACGAAATCCTCGACGGTAACGCCGTCGAACTGGGGAAACTCGGACGAAATCCGGAGATGTCAAAGAGAGACATGCCCAGACAAAGATAATCCAACCGAATTTGTTAATCATTGGAGCCCACCTACAGCCTTGCGGCCTTCGCAATAGTACAGAAAAACAAGTTGACAAGTAAACAAGTTGACGAGTTGGAAAAAAGCTTTGCTTCTATGGCTTGACTGGTCTTGTTATACAATGTTTTACATAAGGAATTCGTCTTTCAAAAAAAGAATAAACGTATTTTCTCTGTAGAAAATACAAATTCTTGATAGGGCTGGCTCGCGATTCAAGTTTTTTTGTGTACATTTGCATCCGAATAGCGAAGAGAAATACGACCAATTGCAACAATCAAACTGCAATGATGAAGAACATTTCTTTCCTTTGTATGCTGTTCGTCGCCTTCTTTGCCTATGGGCAGAAGGCGTGGGCACAGTTCAGTGACGGCGATGGTACACCGGATAATCCGTATCTTATCAGTTCTGCCAATGACTGGGATGCACTCTCGTCCGCTGTAAGTGGCGGTACCACCTACAGTGGCGGGTACTTCAGGCTGACCGACGATATCAGTGTCACGACGATGTTGGGTAGCAGCACCAGTAAGTTCAGCGGCACTTTCGACGGCAATGGGCATACGCTCACCTTCAACCAAGAAGCCACTGAGCAGTACATTGCCCCCTTCAGGTACGTCAGCAATGCCACCATCGAGAACCTCAGGGTGGCTGGAACTGTCACATCCTCCAACAAGTTCGCAGGAGGCGTGGTGGCACACGCAACGGGCACAAATGCCATCACCAACTGTGTGAACAGCATCGTCATCAATGCGACAATTAGTGGCAATGGCTCGCATGGCGGTATTCTTGGACAGCTTGGTGGTGAAAATAACAGTGTAGCCATAGCGGGGTGCCTGTCCGACGGCAAAATGCTCGGCACTGATACAGACTATTGGTGCGGCTTGATAGGATATTTTGGTAGTAACAGTGTGACTATCAGCAATTGCTTCTTCAGCCCACAGGAAATCAATGTCAAACCGACCAACGATAACTATACCATTTGCCGTGAGGGAGCCGCACTCAAAAACTGCTTCTACAACGCAGAAGCCGCGGAGATGTATTCAAGGCAGGGCAGCCAGGCGTATAGCATCGCGCCGGATAGGCATGTCACCATGCGACTCCTCGGTATAGATTACCCTTATTATAATGTCAGCGGCATCACCATCTACGAAGACTTCGGTCATGACACCCGAATATGGAATGAGTTATTTCGGCGGCATCGTCGGCATCAACTTCAATAGCGAGGTCAGGAACTGCCTCTATCTCGGCAACGACGTCAATGCCTACGAATATTTTGGTGCCATCGCCGGAACCAATGCTTACGTAGACTCAAACTGGCAGGAGCGCTTTAGCACGATGAATCACAATTTCTATCATGGCGGCACCCTCCTCGGCATTGGCTCCAGCTCAGGCTCCGCCGACGTGCCCGGCGCCTGCCGTGCCATCTGTATGGATAAGATTCCTTCCGGCGTAACGGAGGACGACTATATCGCCTACGGCGGCAAATACTATGTCCGAGCAGGCATGTTGCTCGACAATGGCAGCAATGCTGAACTGATGGCACAGAACCAAGCCGAGGGCGTGACGAATTATACGCTCACCGGCCGCACACTCTGGAAGGACGGCGACTGGAACACCCTCTGTCTGCCCTTCGACGTGACCATTGCCGACGCCACAGACCTGAGAGACGCTGAGGTCCGCGAGCTGGAAAGCGCAAGCTTCGACGATGCCAGTGGTGTGCTCTGCCTGAACTTCAGCGACCCCGTAGAAGCCATAGAGGCCGGCAAACCCTATATCGTCAAGTTCCCCAATGAAATACAATACAGTCAGTACAGTATGGCTCGCTACTACGATGCCAAAGCGTTCGACGGCGACCCCTCTACCGTAGCTGTAATCTCAATGGACAACCATACATGGCCTGTCATCTTCGCCGCATCAGGAGCATTCAACGTCACTGGCTACAAGCTCTATTCCCCCGACAACATGAGTTTTCTGCCCACGAAGTGGGAACTGAGGGCAAAGCTGAACGACGGCGATGAATGGACTGTCATCGACAGCCGGGACGGAAGTGCCGACTCCGACGCTATGCCCAGAGAGGCAGGCGCCGGCAAAGAATATGCCCTGGCTGCCGACAAGCAGGGATTGTACCGCTACTTCAACCTCTTTGTCACCGACGTGGATAACGATGGTGCCAGACAGATGAAACTCGGAGAGATAGAACTGCTGGGCGACCTGGAGAACCAACAGATTTATACCCCCACATTCACTGACGTAACGCTCACCGCCACAGAGCCGACTCCAATCGATTGCGGGCCTGTGACCTTCCAGGATACTTACAGCTCGACAACCTTCACCGAGTCGGACCAGAGCATTCTCTTCCTTGGTGCCGGCAACAAGATCTACTACCCGCTCGAAAGTGCCCGCATCGGAGCCTTCCGTGCCTACTTCCAGCTGAATGGCATCGCTGCGGGTGCCCCTAATACAGGCGGTGCTATCAGGTCCTTCAACCTCAACTTCGACGAGGATAGCCAGACAGGGATTGAGATGGTTCAAGAGGGCAAAGGTTCTTGCGTCCCTTCGGTAGCAAGCGGCAAGCCGAGCGCAAGGGCTCAAGATTTCTACGACCTCAGCGGTCGTCGCGTAGAGAAGGCCACGAGGGGCATCTATATCCGCAATGGACGGAAGATGATCATCAAATAAATGCTTTCGGAATAAACAAACCACTATGAGAACAACACCAAAGACCATGATGGGAAAGTGCCAGATGGCTCTCACGCTTGTTTTCGCACTGGCTTCGTGCCAGCAGACGGAACTGAAGGTGCGGCCATCGGACAGCGACTTGCAATTCACTGACTTGGCCACCGTATGGGACGAGGCCATGCCGCTGGGCAACGCTACGTTGGGCTGCCTCGTCTGGCAACGGGAAGAGAAGCTGCGCTTCTCGCTGGACCGCACCGACCTGTGGGACCTGCGCCCAGCCGAGAGGTATCAGGGCGACCATTTCTCGTTCGACTGGGTGAGAAAGCACATCAGGGAAAGGGACTACGCACCCGTTATTGACAAGTTTGAGCGAACGGCGGGCTCCGTGGCCCCTTCGAAGATACCGGGTGCAGCGCTGGAGTTCGATAGCGAGGGATGGGGACCAGTCACAGCCTCGCGCCTCTTCCTGAACGATGCCCTTTGCCAGGTGGGTTGGGAAAACGGCACAAGGTTGCAGACCTTTATTCAGGCCGACCGACCCGTGGGATGGTTCGTATTCAGGAATGTGGCTGAGGACTTCCACCTGCAGCTCGTCCCGCCAGCCTATCAGAGTGGCCAGTCGGTGGGGAATGGCGGTCTGGGCGATACGGCCTTGGACCTCTTGGGCTACGAGCAGGGCGAGGTGACGCAGGAGGGTGACTTCATCACTTATCACCAGAAGGGATGGGCCGACTTCTATTACGATGTGGCTGTCGGTTGGCAGCGGAAGGGGAACGACATTGTGGGGGCGTGGAGCATCACCTCCTCGCTGGTGGGGGAGAATGCTGCCGACGAGGTGAAAAGGGCGCTGGGCCAAGGTGTGAGGAAAGCCTACAGCCGCCATCTGGATTACTGGCAGCCTTATTGGAGTCAATCGGTGGTCTGCGTGCCCGATACGGTGGTGCAACGCCAGTATGACCGCGAGATGTATAAATTCGGTTCGGCCAGCCGCAAGGATTCCTATCCCATCTCGTTGCAGGCTGTATGGACAGCCGACGACGGCCGACTTCCACCCTGGAAGGGGGACTATCATCACGACCTGAACACGCAGCTGAGCTATTGGCCTGCCTATACGGGTAACCATCTGGATGAGGGGCTGGCCTATATCAATACGCTGTGGAACCAGCGGCCAGTACATAAAGCGTTCACGCGGAAGTTCTTTGGGAAGGATGGACTGGATGTGCCAGGCACCTGTGCGCTGGATGGCCATGCCATAGGCGGATGGGTGCAGTACAGTATGTCGCAGACCACCAGCGCATGGCTGGCCCAGCACTTCTATCTTCACTGGAAGTATTCTGCCGACCGGGAGTTTCTGGCCGAGCGCGGCTATCCCTATCTGCGCGATGTGGCTGTCTTTCTGGAGCAGCAGAGTGAGGTGGACGAGCAGGGTGTGCGCCGTTTGGAGTGGACATCGAGCCCCGAGATAAACGACAACCGCCTGGAAGCATGGTTTCCCGACTTCACCAACTATGACTTGGCACTCACCAGCTTTGCCTTCTTGGCGGCCGGCGAGATGGCCGACTCGCTGGGACTCAACGACGAAGCTGCCCACTGGAAGCAGGCAGAGGCTCAGTTGCCGCACTATGCACTGGACGAAAAGGGCGCCTTGCTCATATCGCCCAGTACGCCTCTTCCATATTCTCATCGCCATTTCTCTCATGCAATGGCGATTCATCCCCTGGGACTTCTGGATGTCAGTCATGGCGACGCTGAGAAGCGGATTATAGATGCCACCTTGGACCAACTGTATGAGTATGGACCCGACTACTGGTGTGGCTATTCCTACTCTTGGCTTGCCAACCTTGAGGCCCGGGCTCTGCACGGCGAGAAGGCCTGTGAAGCACTGCGCACATTTGCCCAATGTTTCTGTCTGAGAAACTCTTTCCATGCCAATGGCGACCAGTCGAGGAGTGGGAAGTCGCGGTTCCTCTACCGTCCTTTTACGCTCGAAGGCAATTTTGCATTCGCCTCGGGCTTGCAGGAGATGCTCCTGCAGAGCCATGCTGGCATCATTAACGTATTCCCTGCCATCCCCGAAAAGTGGGAGGATGTAAGTTTCGAGCGCCTGAGAACCGTTGGGGCTTTCCTCGTCTCGGCCGAAAAGCGGGGTGGGGAAGTAACTTCACTCAGTGTCGATAGCGAAAAAGGCGGTCGACTGAGAATCCGGCATCCGAAAACAGGTGAAATCATCGAACGCGAGACAAAGCCGGGAGAAAAGGTGATTCTATTATAAAGGTTAAAGGTTAAAGGGTTCAAAGGTTCTTGCGTCCCTGCGTTCGACTGAGCTCACGCCGAAGTCGGTAGCAAGCGGCAAAGGCGAGCGCAAGACGGCGCCTCGTTGGCGGCTCAATGTTTGATATGAGAATGTATAATAAACTAATATGGGGAGGGTTGCTTTTAGTGTTTTCGGGCAACCTTCTCGCCCAAGAGGTGATGAGCGAAGGCTATCGCCGTATGTGGAACGATAGTGTGCAACAGGCAATAGACCAGCACATCGAGAAGTATCGCAAGGCTGATGCTCGGATCGTGCTGAAGGATGCGGAGGCTGGCACGGAGGTGAGCGTGGAACAGACAGGCAGTGACTTCCTCTTCGGCAGCAACATCTTTCTCTATGGCCAGCTTGATACGCCGCAGAAGAACCAACGTTACGAAGATGCGTTCGGCACTCTGTTCAATCAAGCCACAGTGGCCTTCTACTGGAAGACGCTGGAACCACAAAAGGGACTCCTGCGATTCACGGCCGACAGTCCGTACGAATACCGACGACCAGCCACCGACCCGGTGGTGGAATTCTGCCAGAAGAGAGGCATTTACATGAAAGGCCATGCCATCATTTATGGTATTCGCCGATGGGGCCATCCGACGTGGATGTCAGATGACCGTAGGGAGATGGAGCGCGAGTTTGAGGCGCACATCAAGACCTTGGCCAAGCGATATGGCAACCGCATTCAGAACTGGGATGTGGTGAACGAATGCTACGACCAGGCGAACAGGGGCATCATGCCTGACGACTACACCTACAAGTGCTATCGTTGGGCCATGAAGTATTTCCCGAAGGAAGTGACCTTCAATACTAACGAATGTGACATGCACTGGGGGCCGAGCAGGAGGTATGTGGAGATTGTGCGCAACCTCATAGACCGGGGCGTCAGGATAGACAACTGCGGGGTGCAGATGCACATCTTCGACCCCAATGAGGCCATGCAGATCGCTGAGGGCAAGAGCGGCAATCTCTCTCCCCAGAAGCTTTGGGCCACACTGGACTGCCTCAAGGAGACGGGAAGACCCACTTTCGTCAGCGAAGTGACCATCAGTGCACCGGACGATACGGAACATGGAAGGGCGGTACAGAGGGAACTGACTCGCGACTTTTATCGTCTCTGGTTCAGTCATCCCAATGTGAAGGGTATCACCTGGTGGAACATGATCGACGGAGGGGCCGCACCCGGCGAACCATCCTTCTCGGGCTTGCTGGACAAGGATGGAAATCCCAAACCGTCGTACGAGGTGCTGGACCAGCTGATAAACCATGAATGGAAAACGCATCTCACACTGAAGGCTGATGAAGAAGGCGGAATCCATTTCAGAGGATTCCGCGGCACCTACAGAATTACCTATATAAACTGTAAGGGACGAAAGGTGACAATCGAGTATCAACTGTAGCTGGAGGACATCGGAAGGGGAAGCGGATACTGTTGTCCGTTAGCATCGTGGCCCTGTTTTCGGCTTGCTCAATAGACGGAATATAATAACTCAAGAATATGAGAAAAGCTATGGAAAAGTTTAAGTTTCTGTTTGTCGTATTGATTGTGGGCTGCTTGTCGGCCTGTCAGAATGTGACCCCACCTGCGGCTTATGGCCCTACGCCCTCGGCTCGCCAGTTGGAATGGCACGAGACGGAGTATTATGCCTTTGTGCATTTCACGACTACCACTTTCCGCGATGTGGAATGGGGCTACGGGGATGCCGATCCTGATGAGTTCCAACCTACAAACTACAATCCCGGGCAGTGGGTCGAGGTCATGAAGGCTGCGGGCATGAAGGGTGTCATCCTCACAGCCAAGCATCACGACGGATTCTGCCTGTGGCCTTCGAAGCTGACTGACTACTCGGTAGCAAACAGCGCTTGGCGCGAAGGTAAGGGAGATGTGGTGGGTGACCTGGCCAAGGAAGCCCAGAAGGGGGATATACTGAAACAGGGGAAGGCACTCTACAACAAAGCTATGCAAAATGTGAGAGCCATCATAGAGCAGAACAAGCAACTGATAAAGGAGAAGGGTCGGTTGACTGAAGAGAACGATGTCCTCAGAAAGCGGATTGCCTCGATGGACGAGAATGCCATCTCTCGACTTCGGGACAAGAAGGATGCAGAAATCAAGGAACTACAGGAGCAACTTGGCAAAGCCAAGTCTGAGGCTGTCCATTCAGGCAAAAAGGCGTATAGTGAGCATCAACGAGCCGAAAATGCAGAGAGCCAAGTCCGAGAAATGTTGGACATCCCTGAAATCAAGAAAATTTGGGATTGTATTCAACAAAACAAGAAAGCCTTC
>JAILBW010000192.1 GCA_024680695.1 Bacteroidaceae bacterium | reverse complement strand
GTCCCAATTTTAACGGGACACTAATGAATAATAATAAATATTTACTAATACATAATATAATATACATATATAATATACATATATAATAATATATAAAGCAGCGAGGTTGCGAAGTTGTACCTTCGAAAATTTTCTATTTGCAAAATGCAAAATGCAAAATCCGAAGAAGACAAGGCTGAGAATCAACGAGATAAACAAACAGCGCCACCATGTTCATATTTGCAAAACCTGAAAAACTGGCCAAAAAAGGCTCCCAAAAACGTGCGAAAACCGATCGTTTCTCGCCTTTTTGTGTCATTCAGCGGCCATTTTTGGTTTCAAGGCGGCTTAATCCCATTTTCGTTCGCATCCCGGAATACATTTGCCCCTTTCGCTCGACAGAGCCGTCTGGATTTTCCAAGTACCCCTCCCCTTCATTTCACCCAGCCCTTTTGTGCATCACAGAGGCCCCCTGCCCGCAGCCTGACACCCCCTCAGGGTTTCATTTCCGAAACTTCAACCCCTCAAAAATACGACCCCAATGAACAAGAAGTACAACAGCACGCAAGTGCTCCTGCTTGCTGTCGCATTGCTCTCCGCGACAGCAAGCACCGCGAGCCCCAAAGCGGGATGGCTCTTCCGCCAAGGCAAGAGTCAGTATCAGATCACAGTGGCTCCACAGGCCTCCACCTCGGAACAGACGGCGGCCCGCGAACTGCAACAGTACATCGAAGAGATGAGCGGCACACGGCTGCCCATCAACAACGACCTGAACGCCAAGGGCCGGCACATCTACGTAGGCTACAACGAGCGGGTGGCCGACCTCACCGGCGCACCGCAGCCGGCCAAGGACGACGAGAGTTTCACTTACCGCACCGTGGGGCGCGACCTCCTCATCTGGGGCGGGCAGCAACGCGGCACGATGTATGGCGTCTTCACCTTCCTGGAACGCGAACTGGGCATACACTGGCTGATGCCCGACTGCACCGTAGTGCCGAAACTGACGAAGTGGGCACTGCCCAAACTCGACCACAACGAAAAGCCCCACATCGGCTTCCGATACCACAACTACAAGGTGACCGAAGGAGCATACCAATGGGGAGCGCACGTCAAGGAAAACATGCGAACCACCCAGCAGAACGAATACGGAGGCCAAGAAGGATACTGGGGATGCCACACCTGGGACTACTTCATGCCTGCGAAGGAATTCTTCGCTGAGCACCCAGAATACTACTGCCTGCGCGACGGAAAGCGTTTCGAGGGCTACGGACAGCTCTGCCTTTCCAATCCCGACGTACTGAGGATACTGACCGAACGCCTCCGCGACTTCATGCGCAAGAACCCGGGCCACAGAATCTACAGCCTCTCGCAGAACGACAACCAGAGCTTCTGCCAATGCGAGAAGTGCCAGGCCATCGAGCAGCAATACGGCGGCCACTCGGGCATCATCGTCTGGTTTGTGAACCAGGTGGCCGATGCCATCAAGGACGAGTTTCCCGACAAGTTCGTGGGCACCTTCGCCTACCAGTACTCCCGCCAGCCGCCCAAGGGCATCAGGCCCCGCGACAATGTGGTCATCCGCCTGTGCAGCATCGAATGCTGCTTTGCACATCCGCTGGATGCCGGCTGTCCGCAGAACGAGGCCTTCATGCGCGACCTGAAGGCTTGGGGCACCATCGCGCCACACCTCTTCATCTGGGACTACATCGTCGACTACGCCCAGTACATCGCACCCTGGCCAAACTTCCAAGTGCTGGGACCCAACGTCAGGATCTTCGGCGAGAACAAGGCCATCGGCATCTTCGAGGAGGCTCAGTATGAGACGCGGGGTGCCGAGTTCGAGGAGCTGAAGTCGTGGACGATGAACCAGCTGCTGTGGAACCCGATGCAGGATGTCGATTCGCTGGTGGCCATCTTCATCGACGGCTACTACGGCAAGGCCGCTCCGCGCGTAATGGACTACTACCGCCTATGCCAAAGCCTGGTGAAGCCGGATGTCCACTACGGCATCTACATCCGGGAGAATCACGAAATCTACAGCGACGAATTCAACCAGAAGGCCTTCGAGCTGCTGGACGAAGCCTATCAGACAGCTGAGAACGAAACCATTCGCGAGCGAGTGGAGCGCGTCCGCATGCAGCCGCTCTATCTCTACTGTGTGCGCCACAAGGCCGAGTCCATCAAGAACGGCCGATGGCCGGCGCTGGTGGGACTGATGAAGAAATATAAGGCCAAACAGCGCGAATGGCACCCCCAAGAGACCTTCTTCAACGAATTTGAGGCGGCCGCCAAGGCAAAATAGCGACATTTGTGTTAAAATATCTTAAATGAAGGCAGGAAAGCTTCTCAATTCGTTTTTTTTTCTTAACTTTGTATCGTTGTAAACTAAACCAAATATTAATTAACCCTTTTAACAAACAACATTAGCATGAAAAAAATCTTTATGCTGCTGACTTTCGCAGTCGGCATGGTAGGGTGGACGTTCGCACAGGACAAACCCTACAACCCAGATGCGAAGCTGATCATTATGGCATCGCAGCTGTCTGACAATTGCGGATGGACGGATCAGGGTACATTGTACGCCATCGACAAGGTGCTCGACGGAGACGTGGTATCCCACTTCCATTCCAATCCCAGTGCTGACTTCCACACGACAGACATGTGGTGGCAGGCAGATCTCAAGCAGAGCAACGTGACTGCTTTCTTCATGACACTCGCTCCCCGCACCGGAGACGAGGTACGCGACAAGGGTTGGGACCAGCGCCCGAACAAGATCGAGGTGCAAGCCTCCAACGACAAGGAGAACTGGACACAGATCACCACCCTCGAGAGTCCGCATGTAAAGAACGACTTCACGGAGGATGTCTTCCGCGTTGACATGCAGGCCGCCTACCGCTACGTTCGCTTCATCGTACGCGCCAGCGTAGAGGACAACCTGGCTTACTTCAACTTCTCCGAGTTCCAGATGTATGCAGCCGGAACCACTCACGAACACGCATTTGTGGATGGTGTCTGCACCGTCTGCGGCGACGTCAGCCTGACCTACGCCGAGATGGACAAGGACGGCTACTACCTGATCGACTCTGTGAACAAGCTCAACTGGTTCGCAGCCATGCTGAAGGCCGGCAACTACTACATCAATGCCCGCCTGGCAGCCGACATCGACCTGAAGGGCATCGACTTCGAGCCCCTCGCTCCCTCGCACGGCAACAACACCACGGCCTTCCGCGGCATCTTCGACGGACAGGGCCATGTCATCGACAACATGAGCATCCACACCAATGCTGAGAGCGACATCTACGTAGGCTTCTTCAGCTGTGTATGCAACGGCCGCGTCGAGAACGTCATCATGCGCAACGCCAGCATCGTCACCGACTCCCAGACAGCAATCTCCACGGGAGCACTCATGGGACGTTGCTCTTCGTCGGTGATCCTGAACTGCGCAGCCATCAACGTGACTTTCGACCTCGCTACTGTAGGTGCAAAGACCAAGGGTAGCGGCGGCCTCGTGGGCTATATGTCCAGCGCAACAGCCTCCAACATGATTAACTGCTTCAGCAACTTCGTAGGTACTGACGAACTTCCCAGCCTTTGCAGCAAGGGCGCTCAGGCCATCGTTACCAACAGCTACGGCGCTGACGAAGTTGCCAACATCGCAGCCACCGGCGAGCTCTGCTACAAGCTCAACGGCTCGCAGGAAACCATCGCTTGGTACCAGACCATCGGCACGGATGCATTCCCCGTACTCGACGCTACACACAAGCAGGTATTTGCCAACGGCGAACTGGACTGCGGCGGCAAGCTCAAGGAAGGCGCCAGCCTGACCTACGCCAACGAGAAGGCAACTGCCGTACTTCCCGACCATCAGTTTGCTGAGGGCTTCTGCACCGTCTGCGGCGCATTCGATCCCTCGCTGATCGTTAACAACGTATATCAGCTGAGCACTCCCGCACAGCTCACTTATTTCGCAAAAGTCGTAAACGACGGAGACAAGAAGGCTCAGGCTGAGCTCACCGCTGACATCGACCTGAACAATGCCACTTGGACACCCATCGGCTGCGGCCCCACCTACAACAAGACCAGCAACGCCGACGGTGTGGACAACCCCGGATTTGCAGGCATATTCGACGGACAGGGTCACACCATCTCCAACTTCACCATCAACGAGGAGAGTGAGGCTGTCGGCGTATTCGGCGTCGTAACGGGTACGGTGAAGAACCTGGGCGTAATCAACGCCTCGTTCAACGCCACGAAGGACTGCCGCGCCGGTGGTATCGCCGGTACGGTGACCGCTTCGAAGGAAAGTGCCGGACTTGTCGAGAATTGCTTCGTGAAGAACTCCAGCATCCTGACCACCGAGCGCGTTTGCGGCGGCGTAGTAGGTGCTGTGTGTGGCGGTACCGTAAAGGGCTGCTATGCTCTGGGCAATACGATTACGGGCTACGGCACCCGCTTCGGCGGCATTGCCGGTGACACCAGCAATGACAACGGATGGCAAGGTACCGTGTCCAGCTGCTACACCGACTTCGAACGCATTACCAGCTCGCAGGCCGGTCCGGTCATCAACAGCGTAGCCGGCGCAACAGCCGAGAAACTGGCAAGCGGTGAGGTGACATTCCAGCTCAACGGCTTCTCCAGCGAGCCTGCCGACCTGATTTGGTACCAGAAGATCGGAACGGATCCCAATCCTGTAACCGACGCTACCCACGACATCGTTTATTCCGCAACCGAATATCGCTGCGACCACATGGCACTCAGCGAAGCTAAGTTCACGAACAACGCCAACGAGGCAACGAAGATTCCCGATCACACTTTCGAAAACGGCCTTTGCGCTGTCTGCAGTTCGAGGCAGCCCGACTTCATGACTCCCGGCGAGGACGGCTACTACAACATCGAGGATGCATATCAGCTGCGCTGGTTCGCCCTGTTGGTTAACGAGGGCAACTCCGGCGTCAACGCCCGACTGACCAAGAACATCAACCTGAAGGTGATCGAGAACTGGCCGACCATCGCACGCTACAGCGACGATGCAGCCTATGGCCATGTATCCTATGGCGGTGTCTTCGACGGACAGGGCTTCGAGGTTCTCAACCTGAAGATCAACGTCACCGACCCCATCGAGACCGGTCTCTTCGGCCGTCTGAACGGAGCTACGGTGAAGAACCTGGGTATCGTGAATGCCGAGATCATCACCAGTGCCGGCATCCGCGCTGGTGTGCTGGCCGGCGAGGCTGTATCCAGCACCCTGACGAACATCTACACCAAGGGTAACCTGAAGGTGGAGACCACCCACGCTCAGCGCAGCGGTATCTCCGGCGAGGGTCACCAGAGTACACTGAACAACTGCTGGAGTACCTTCGAGGGCGAACTGGCCCAGGGCAGCGTTTCGGCAATGAACAACTGCTACAAGTACGACGCAGTGGCAACGATGAAGGAATCGGGCGAACTCTGCTACAAGCTGAACGGCTCGCAGGAGGAAATCGCATGGTTCCAGACCCTGGGCGACGACGAGTATCCCGTACTCGACAAGAGCCACGCTACCGTTTATATCGCCAACGAGATGAACTGCGACGGCACACCTAAGGAAGGAGAAATCACCTACTCCAACACGGCTGGCCCGAGAGATTCTCATACCTGGGAATGCGGCATCTGCTCAGTCTGCAAGACGATCGACATGAACTACGTCGAGGAAAAGGACGGCTTCTACCCGATCTCCACTCCCGAGCAGCTCGTATGGTTCAGCGCCGTGGCTAACACGAAGAACAACGCTGCCAACGCCAAGCTGATGAACGACATCGACATGACGGGCATCAACTTCACCCCCATCGGCATCCACTACGACGAGGACGCAGTAGCCGGCTACATAGGTGACTACCGCGGCACCATCGACGGCCAGGGCTTCGTCATCAAGAACCTCTTCGTTGAGCGCACCGACAAGGGCGAGGCTGGCTTCATCGGCCGTACCACCGACGCCGTCGTGAAGAACCTCGGCTTCGAGAACGCTACCATCAAGCAGGAGACCCTGTTCGCTAACAATACGAACATTCGCGCCGGCATCATCGCAGCCATCGTACTGCGCGGCCAGATCATCAACTGCTTCACTCGCGGCAACCTCGAGATCATCAACGGCACTGGTGCCAAGGGTTATCTCGTAGGTACCTACCTGCAGAACTACGGCGGAAATGGTCAGCCCATGACAAGCTGCTACACCACCGGCGACGTCATCACCGCAGCTGCCGAGCAGAGCGGCGATCTCGTAAACTGCTTCTGCGGCGAAGAGGTGGCAACCAAGGCCGCAACCGGCGAACTCACCTTCCAGCTCAACGGCGGCCAGACGAAGGATGTAGCTTGGTTCCAGACTCTCGGTGAGGACAAGTATCCCGTACTCGACCCGACGCACGGCAAGGTTTATCAGTTAGAGGACCTCACCTTCGCAAATTCCTACGCCACGAAGCCTGCATTCGAGAACAACTTCTATCAGATTAGCAAGCCTGCCGAACTGAACGGCTTTGCCGAACTTGTAAACGCTGGCGAGTATGGTGCCAATGGTTGTCTGACAGCCGACATCAACATGGAAGGCATCGACATCGTGCCCATCGGTATCAACGGCTACAAGGGCTGCTTCAATGGACAGGAACACGAAATTACGATATTCGATTCGAACAGCGCACTCTTCGCCGTTGTGAAGCCGGGTGCAGTCATTACTAACCTGACCATCAATGGTTCCTTCGTAGGCAAGAACAACACCGCGGCATTCGTATCCACAGCCACCAGCGCTAAGGTGACCGCTCCCGTGGCCGACCTCCTCGATGTGGTATTCAAGGAAGACGGCAGCGCCGAGGACGTATCCCCGATGCACAACACGGTGGAACACTTCGGCGAGACTTCGTCCGTATATTACAATACTACTTATGGACGCTATGTAGCCCACTTCACGAATCCTTGGGGCGCAGCCTGCACAAGCTGGTACAAGGTGGACTATAACGCCACCGAGGAGGGCACGAACGGCGCAGCCATCCGCGCTGCGCTGGCCGACGGCCACACACTCGAGATGCTGGTGATGGGCGAGTACGAGGGCGACATCCGGACTGATGTTGAAGCAAAGCCCTTCAGCGCAATGCAGGGCGGCGGTACAGGCTTCCTCATCTGTAAGCCAAGCGGTGACCGCAAGAGCGAATGGACCTTCCTGCCTAACGTAAGCACCACAGGCAAGAAGTGGAACTGGACAAACAGTGGCATAGTGCCCCAGTCGAACGTTTACTACCACGTGGTTGGCGTTTGGAACAAGGAAGAAGGCACAGCCTCCATCTATGTGAACGGCGAGCTGAAGAAACAGATTGCCGTTGAGGGTAATTTCAACTTCGCAACCGGTGACTGCAACTGGTTCTGCATCGGCGGTGACGCTGATCCCAGTGGCGGTGGTCAGGGCTGGACAGGCGATGTGGTTATCGCACGCGCTTACGACAAGCCCCTCACCGAGGCTGAAGCTGAGGCTCTGTGGATGAAAGTGAATGAAGAGAGCATTAATGGCGGCGAGATGGTTAAGATTGAAAATTGCAAGAACAAGGCTAACGTGACCGCCACTGGCGAGCACACTGCCGCCTTCGTGGCCAACGCTGTGGCTACAGCCGAAGAGCCTATGCTTCTCTGGATTACCAACTGCGAGAACACTGGTGACATCACTGGTGACACACAGACTGCAGGCTTCGTAGGCTATGGAAAGGTCAACAACATCCAAATTGACAACTCCAAGAATTATGGTAAGATCAACGGTAAGTATCATGTAGGTGGCTTCGTAGGCCGCACCGAGAAGATTGGCGACGCTACACTCTACATCTACGACTGTACAAACGTTGGAGCTGTGGATGGCACTGGCACCAGTGTCGCTGGCTTCGGTGGCCGCACAGATACCCAGAACTCCTTCGACCTTTGCAAGAACGAGGGCAACATCAGCGGTGCCGGCTGCGTAGGCGGTATCGTGGGTAACAGCGGTGCTTATATCTTTAACAGCAGCAATATCGGTACCATCTATGGTAAGGCTGACAGCGGCGAGCTGAAGATTGGCGGTCTCGTGGGTAACGCTGGAGCTACAGTTGAAATCCACAACTCCTTCAACACTGGTTTCGTGGCAGGCGATAGAGGTATCATCACGGAGAAGACGAAGGGACAGGCCGGTGGTCTTATTGGCGTTATCAGCCAAGGCTTCTGGATTACAGATAGCTACAACACTGGTAACGTACTGGGCCACGGCAACAACTGCGGTGGTATCGTAGGTTGGCTGTCATCCGGCAAGGAATTCACCATCACGAACTGCTGGAACACGGGCGATGTATTCTCTGACTTCGGCGAGAATGCCGGTGGTATCATCGGCGGCGCTTCTGGCTCACCCACTCCGCACATCGTGAACTGCTACAACACAGGTAGCATAGAGAACGTGATCAACACGTCTGCTATCGCTGGCTGGTTGGGCAACAACAACTCTGGTGAAATAAAGAACTGCTGGAACATCGGTACTATTACCCACAATGCAGGTAATGCCACGTTGTTCCGCAACGGAGGAAACAGCAAGTTCGAGACCGGTAACAACTACGACCTGACCAACACGGTGGAGACCCCGAACCAGCCCGCTCCCGAAGGCTACGAGCCCGCATGGCTTGCCAGCGGACAGTTCACGGCTCTCCTCAATCTGAATGCCGGCGACCAGACCTACCGTCAGACCATCGGTACCGATGCAACTCCTGTGCTCGATCCGACTCACGGTATCGTGGCCCACATCGGCGCTACTGGCTATGCAACATTCTGCCCCATCAGCACGAACGTAATCGTTCCCGAAGGCGTAACGGCTAACGGTGCAAAACTGAAGACGAACTATGTGACGCTCAATCCGGTTGCCGGAAACGTAATTGGTATCTACGGAGGCTATGTGCTGCAGGGTGCTGAAGGCTACTACAGCTTCATTCCTACAGACCAGGAAGCTGGCACTGTCGAGAGCGACCTGTATGGCACATTCAAGCCTATTGAGGCCGGTGGTAATCAGTACATCCTGGCCGAGAAGGAAAGTGTGGTAGGCTTCTATCAGGCTACTCCCGAAACGGTTATCCCCGCAGGCAAGGCTTACCTCGAGTACACTGGTGCTCCTGTGAAGGGCTTCTTCTTCGAGAATGCTGACGGCATTGCCAACGTGAAGACCAACGACAGCAACGAAACCATTTACGACCTCAGCGGTCGTCGCGTGGAGAAGGCTACAAAGGGCGTCTTCATCGTGAACGGCAAGAAGGTTGCGAATAAGTAAGAGAGAATAGTTAGGCTCGCTCATGCTCATCCGAGCGTGAGCGGGCTCTGACAAAGCTCTATGTGCAGAACACAATCCGCACAAACTGAAACGAAGAAAAAGTAATAACCACAAGGCCCATACCCCTGATTGGCCTCTCCCCCAAAGGGAGGAGAATGAGAGGGGGCAATATATGTACATCAAACCAATGATTGAAGTGGCCGACGCACAAGCCACCCAGATGCTGGCAGCAAGCCTGCCCATCGGCGAGGGAACCGTAAATGGCGGCGACGCGCTGACAAAGAGTAACGACTGGGACATCTTTGCCGACGACGCAGAGGAAGAATAACGCAGTCGTCCAGTCTATCATACCGAAAGGGGGCACCTCATCAAGAAGTGCCCCCTTTTATTTAGGTGTGTTCAAATAATTATCAAATCCAGTTGACATTATCTTTGTCTATTGTCTTACCCTGAAAACGTAAATTTTGCATTTTGCATTTTGCAATTAGAATAAGAGTAAGGTGTCAGAACCTGCACCACTACCGTTTCACGACAGCCCGGACTACAAACCACAAGTGCATCCCAATGGCAGAAGGCCAACCATAGTGGTGTGCCATAAGGCGCAGCCGTTCCATGAGCGAACGACGATGGTTGCGGGTGGTCATTCCCTCGTTCAGATAGTCCGTAAGGATGAGGTGAGTGTTGTGCAGTGGCAGTCGCCGACGCTCGGCGCGCTTCATCACTCGGATGCACCAGTCGTAGTCGGCCGAGAAACGGAACGACAGGTCGTATTGTTCTGCCCGCGCCAAGTCGATGCGCACATAGAAACTCTGGTGACAGACAAGCATGCCCTGACGGAACGACTTCCACGAAAGATGTTCCGGAGTGTGCAGACGGCGGTGGCGCACAAAGTGTCCGGCATCATCCACAAGGTCTGTCTCGCCATAGACCACCGCTGGGTTCACCGCTCTGCCCCGCTGCCATTCCATGCCATCCACCATCTGCGAAAGCGTCGTCGGTTCGTGCAGGCAATCGCCGGCATTGAGGAAGACGATGTAGTCGCCCGCAGCCATTTGCAATGCCTTGTTCATTGCATCGTACAGGCCGTCGTCGTGTTCGCTGATAAGTCGAATCGTGTGGGGCACCGCCCGACCCATGTTTTTCTCCACATACGACTGCACGAGGCTGAGTGTTCCGTCGGTCGAACGACCATCCACAATGAGATGTTCTACGCGAGGATAGTCCTGAGCGGCCACACTCTTCAACGTGCGTTCCAAGGTTGCCACTGCGTTGTACGTCACGGTGGCAATGGTTATTACAGGCATTTGTTCAGCACTCATACAGTTCAATATACTTTCGAGCCACATTGTTCTCGCTGTA
>JAILBW010000154.1 GCA_024680695.1 Bacteroidaceae bacterium | reverse complement strand
TGCCGAGCGCGTTGTGGTTTCACAGTTGCACCGTTCGCCCGGTGTCTTCTTCGGCAGCAGTGTGCATGCCAATGGCTCTCTGCTCTATTCTGCCCGCATCATTCCCTTCAAGGGCAGTTGGATCGAGTTCGCTACGGACATTAATAATGTAATGTACGCGTACATCGACCGTAAGAAGAAGCTGCCCGTTACGACGCTTCTTCGTGCCATCGGATTTGAGAACGATAAGGATATCCTGCAGATATTCAACCTTGCAGAGGAGGTTCAGGCTACGCGCGAAAACCTGAAGGAACACCTCGGACAGAAGCTTGCTGCCCGCGTGCTCAAGAGCTGGATTGAGGATTTCGTCGATGAGGACACCGGCGAAGTGGTATCCATCGAGCGTAACGAGATTATCCTCGAGCGTGAGAGCGTGCTCGACGAAGACGCTATCGAGCAGATCATGGCAAGCAACGTGCCGTCCATCCTCGTGCACAAAGAGGACGCTCAGTCTTCCGACTACAGCATCATCTTCAACACATTCCAGAAGGATGCCACCAATAGCGAGAAGGAAGCCATCAGCTATATCTATCGTCAGCTTCGCAATGCCGACCCCGTGGACGACGCGAGTGCGAAGGAAGTCATTCTCAATCTCTTCTTCAGCGAGAAGCGTTACGATCTCGGCGAGGTGGGCCGCTATCGTATCAACCACAAGCTCGGCCTGGACACCGACCCGGGCGTGCGCGTTCTGACCAAAGAGGACATCATTGAGATTATCAAGTATCTCATCGAGCTTGTCAACTCGAAGGCAAGCGTCGACGATATCGACCACCTGAGCAACCGCCGCGTACGTACTGTCGGCGAACAGCTGGCCAATCAGTTCGCCATCGGTCTGGCTCGCATGATCCGCACCATCCGCGAACGCATGAATGTCCGCGACAATGAGGTGTTCACACCTACCGACCTGCTGACAAGCAAGAGTCTGGGCGGTGTCATCAACAGCTTCTTCGGCACCAACGCGCTGAGCCAGTTCATGGACCAGACCAACCCGTTAGCCGAGGTGACACACAAGCGTCGTCTTTCTGCCCTCGGCCCCGGCGGCCTTTCTCGTGAGCGTGCCGGCTTCGAGGTGCGTGACGTGCACTATACACACTACGGACGTCTCTGTCCCATTGAGTCGCCCGAAGGACCAAACATCGGTCTGATTTCTTCTCTTTGCGTTTACGCGAAGATCAACGACCTGGGCTTCATCGAGACGCCTTACCGTAAGGTTGAGAACGCCAAGGTTGACCTCAGCCCCGAGGGCGTCCGCTATATGACAGCCGAGGAAGAGAAGGGTCTCATCATCGGCCAGGGTAACGCTCCTCTCAACGACGACGGTACCTTCATCCGCACGAAGGTTAAGTGCCGTCAGGATGACGACTATCCAGTCGTTCCTCCCTCGGAGGTCAACCTCATGGACGTGGCTCCTCAGCAGATTGCATCAATCGCTGCAGCCCTCATTCCTTTCCTCGAGCACGACGATGCTCACCGCGCACTGATGGGCTCGAACATGATGCGTCAGGCCGTGCCTTTGATGCGCACCGAGGCGCCTATCGTCGGCACCGGCATCGAGCGTCAGGTCTGCGAAGACTCCCGCACGATGATTACCGCCGAAGGCGATGGCGTCGTCGAGTATGTTGATGCCACCACCATCCGCATCCTTTATGACCGCACAGAGGATGAGGAGTTCGTCAGCTTCGAGCCCGCTCTGAAGGAATACCGCATACCGAAGTTCCGCCGTACGAACCAGAACATGACCATCGACCTGCGTCCTATCTGCAACAAGGGCGACAAGGTGGTGAAGGGTCAGATACTGACGGAAGGCTACTCTACGGAAGATGGCGAGCTGGCACTCGGCAAGAACCTGCTCGTGGCTTACATGCCTTGGAAGGGTTACAACTACGAGGATGCCATCGTGCTCAATGAGCGCGTCGTTCGCGAAGACATACTTACCAGCGTTCACGTCGAGGAGTTCTCCCTCGAGGTGCGTGAGACAAAGCGCGGCATGGAAGAGCTTACCGCCGACATTCCCAACGTCAGCGAAGAGGCCACCAAGGACCTCGACGAGAACGGCATCATCCGTATCGGCGCCCGTGTCGCCCCAGGCGATATCATGATCGGTAAGATTACGCCGAAGGGCGAGAGCGATCCCAGCCCGGAAGAGAAGCTGCTCCGTGCCATCTTTGGCGACAAGGCAGGCGACGTGAAGGACGCTTCCCTCAAGGCAAGCCCCTCCCTCAATGGCGTGGTCATTGACAAGAAACTTTTCACCAAGGCCTCTAAGACCGGTAAGGTGAAGCTGCAGGACAAGCCACGTCTTGCTGCCATCGACGAAGAGTTCAACAGCAAGGTCGAGGACCTGAAGGCAATTCTCATCGACAAGCTTCTCGAACTCACCAAGGGCAAGAAGAGTCAGGGCATCGTGGACAACGTCGGCGTGGTGATTGTCGCTAAGAACGGCGCCATCACGGCCAACGTGCTCGAAAACATCGACTACACGACCGTTCAGCTCAGGGGTTGGACAAACGACGAGCATATCAACGAACTCATCGGCAAGCTCATCATCAACTACCTCAAGAAGTATAAGCTGCTCGAGACCGAGATGAAGCGCAAGAAGTTTGCCATCAGCCTTGGCGACGAGCTGCCCAACGGCATCATTCAGCTTGCTAAGGTTTACATCGCCAAGAAGCGTAAGATTGGCGTCGGCGATAAGATGGCCGGTCGTCACGGCAACAAGGGTATTGTCAGCAAGGTGGTACGTCAGGAAGACATGCCGTTCCTGGCCGACGGTACGCCCGTCGATGTCGTGCTCAACCCGTTGGGTGTGCCTTCTCGTATGAACATCGGTCAGATCTTCGAGACCGTGCTTGGTGCAGCAGGCCAGAAGCTTGGCGTCAAGTTCGCTACGCCCATCTTCGACGGCGCATCTCTCGACGACCTCTGCGAATGGACAGACAAAGCAGGCCTGCCTCGCTACTGCTCAACACAGCTCTACGACGGCGCCACGGGCGAACCGTTCGACCAGCTTGCAACGGTAGGCGTTTCCTATATGCTCAAGCTCGGCCACATGGTCGAAGACAAGATGCACGCCCGCAGCATCGGCCCGTACTCACTCATCACGCAGCAGCCCCTCGGCGGTAAAGCACAGTTCGGTGGTCAGCGTTTCGGTGAGATGGAGGTCTGGGCTATCGAAGCCTTCGGCGCATCGCACGTATTGCAAGAGATCCTCACCATCAAGAGTGACGATGTCGTAGGTCGCAGTAAGGCTTACGAAGCCATCGTCAAGGGTGACCACATGCCCACGCCGGGCATTCCCGAGTCCCTCAACGTGCTGCTTCATGAGCTGCGCGGACTCGGATTGCGTGTAAGTTTGGAATAAATGAATCGCTTTTTTAGAAAGGATAAACATGGCTTTTAAGAAAGAAAATAAGGTAAAGACAAACTTTACCAAGATAACGATAGGTTTGGCATCTCCCGAAGAGATTCTTGCGAACTCCTATGGCGAAGTGCTCAAGCCCGAAACCATCAACTACCGAACCTACAAGCCCGAGCGTGACGGTCTCTTCTGCGAACGCATCTTCGGTCCCACGAAGGACTACGAGTGCCATTGCGGCAAGTACAAGCGCATTCGCTACAAGGGTAACGTCTGCGACCGTTGCGGCGTGGAGATTACGGAGAAGAAAGTGCGCCGCGAGCGTAGCGGCCACATCCAGCTCGTCGTGCCCGTGGCACACATCTGGTACTTCCGCTCTCTGCCCAACAAGATTGGCTACTTGCTTGGCATTCCCACAAAGAAGCTCGACGCCGTCATCTATTACGAGCGCTACATCGTGCTGCAGGCCGGTGTGATGGCAAAGAACAAGGACATTCCCGTTCAGAAGCTCGACCTCCTTTCCGAGGACGAGTACGAAGCCATCATGGACCGCCTGCCTCAAGGCAACGAGTTGCTGGACGACAAGGATCCCAACAAGTTCATCGCCAAGATGGGTGCTGAGGCTATCTACGACCTGCTCGTTGAGCTCGACCTCGATACCCTCTCCAACCAGCTTCGTGACGAGGCCAATAAGGAGAACGCTCAGCAGCACAAGAACGACGTCTTGAAGCGTCTTCAGGTCGTCGAGAGCTTCCGCCTGAGCTCGAAGGTGAACAAGCCCGAATGGATGATTATGCGCACCTTGCCCGTCATCCCGCCAGAGCTGCGTCCCCTCGTGCCCCTCGATGGCGGCCGCTTCGCAACGAGCGACCTCAACGACCTCTATCGTCGTGTCATCATTCGTAACAACCGACTCAAGAGGCTTATTGAGATCAAGGCTCCCGAAGTCATTCTCCGCAATGAGAAACGTATGCTTCAGGAGGCTGTCGACAGTCTCTTCGACAACAGCCGCAAGAGCAGCGCAGTCAAGACAGAAAGCAACCGTCCCCTCAAGTCACTGAGCGACTCGCTCAAGGGTAAGCAGGGCCGCTTCCGTCAGAACCTGTTGGGTAAGCGTGTTGACTACTCGGCTCGTTCGGTCATCGTGGTCGGCCCCGAACTGAAGATGGGCGAGTGCGGTATCCCCAAACTCATGGCAGCAGAGCTCTACAAGCCCTTCATCATCCGCAAGCTCATCGAGCGCGGCATCGTGAAGACCGTGAAGAGCGCCAAGAAGATTGTGGACCGCAAGGATCCCATCATCTGGGACATTCTCGAGTTCGTCATGAAGGGACATCCCGTCTTGCTGAACCGTGCTCCGACACTGCACCGCCTCGGCATCCAGGCCTTCCAGCCAAAGATGATTGAGGGCAAGGCAATCCAGCTGCACCCCCTCGCATGTACGGCGTTCAATGCCGACTTCGACGGCGACCAGATGGCTGTGCATCTGCCTTTGAGCAACGAGGCAATCCTCGAAGCACAGATACTGATGCTTCAGTCCCACAACATTCTGAACCCTGCCAATGGCACGCCTATCACCGTTCCGTCTCAGGACATGGTGCTCGGCCTGTACTATATCACCAAGCTTCGTCCCGGTGCAAAGGGCGCAGGCCTGAAGTTCTACGGTCCCGAGGAAGCCATCATCGCTTACAACGAGAAGCGTGTCGATGTGCATGCTCCTGTCTTTGTGATGGTGAACGACAAGCTCGAGGACGGTACGCTCGGCAAGCGCATGGTAGAGACCTCCGTAGGTCGTGTCATTGCCAACGAGATAATTCCTGAAGAGGTAGGCTTCTTCAACGATGTCATCTCGAAGAAGACGCTTCGCGGCATCATCACCGACGTCATCAAGACAGTTGGTGTGGCTCGTGCTTGCGAGTTCCTCGACGGCATCAAGAACCTCGGTTACCGCCTTGCATACGAAGGTGGCTTGTCCTTCAACCTCGGTGATATCATCATCCCCGAAGAGAAGGAAGAACTCATCCGCAAGGGTAACGAGGAGGTTGAGCGCATCAGCGGTGAGTACGGCATGGGCTTCATCACCGACAAGGAGCGCCACAATCAGGTTATCGATATCTGGACTCACGTCAACAACGACCTCTCGAAGGCTCTGTTGAAGACGATGAAAGAGGCCGACCAGGGCTTTAACGCTGTGTACATGATGCTTGACTCTGGCGCTCGTGGTAGTGCCGGTCAGATCAGCCAGCTCTCTGGTATGCGTGGCTTGATGGCTAAGCCTCAGAAGGCAGGTGCTGAGCCCGATACCATCGAGAACCCCATCCTTTCTAACTTTAAGGAAGGCATGAGCGTGCTCGAGTACTTCATCTCTACCCACGGTGCCCGTAAGGGTCTGCCGATACCGCCTTGAAGACAGCCGACGCCGGTTACCTGACACGTCGT
>JAILBW010000151.1 GCA_024680695.1 Bacteroidaceae bacterium | reverse complement strand
CGTACCCTTGACCTGCGGTCGAAGGTACTCCCGCTCGGAAAAGCTCAAAAAAATTTTGGCTTTTCGCTCGCTTATTCGTACCTTTGCGAAATGAAAGGAGAAGGAAACAATATGGAAACAGAGACGACAGCACAAGGATTGCTGACCGCCGACGAGAAGAAACGGCTCGAAACCATGCAGGCGCAGCTGGTCGGAATGGCTGGCGAGGCATTGCACGAAGGCGACGAGGAACGACTGAAGACGTACCTGAAGCGCATGGTGACAAGCGGTTCGGTAGGCCGCGATGCCTTCGGACTGAGTCCGCTGGTGACGGATATGGAAACGGCCTGCCTCGTCGCAGAGGAAATCGGCGCCACACGCGGAGCACTCTTGGGCGCACTGCTGCACACTGCCGTAGCCGCCGGAGGAGCCACACCCGAGGAGGTGACAAACGACTTCGGTGAGGAAGTAGGCCGAGTAGTGCGCGGCTTGGCCCGCATCCGCGAACTGTATGCCAAGAGTGCATCGGTCGAGTCGGAGAACTTCCGCAGCCTGCTGATTACCTTTGCCGAAGACCTGCGCGTAATACTGATAATGATTGCAAACCGCGTCTGCCTGATGCGCAGCATTCGCGACACGGAGAACAAGGAATCACGACACCAAGTGTCGATGGAGGCCGCCTATCTGTATGCCCCGCTTGCACACAAACTGGGGCTCTACAAGCTGAAGAGCGAACTAGATGACCTGAGCCTGAAATACTTGGAACCCGAAGCCTATTACCACATCAAGGAGAAACTGAACGAGACGAAACGCAGCCGCGACGACTACGTAAAGCGATTCGTGGCGCCCATCGAGGAGAAACTGACGGCCGCAGGCCTGCATTTCCACATGAAGGGACGCACGAAGAGCATCCACTCCATCTGGCAAAAGATGAAGAAACAGCATGTCGATGTCGATGGCGTATTCGACCTGATGGCCATTCGCATCATCCTCGACAGTGCGCCGGAGCGTGAGAAGATGGACTGCTGGCAGGTGTTCAGCATCATCACCGACATGTATCAAAGCAATCCGAAGCGGATGCGCGACTGGCTCTCGGTGCCGAAGAGCAACGGCTACGAAAGCCTCCACATCACGGTGCTGGGCCCCGAGCAGAAATGGGTGGAGGTGCAGATCCGCACCGAGCGCATGGACGACATCGCCGAGCATGGACTGGCTGCCCACTGGCGCTACAAGGGCGTTCGCAGCGGGCAGAGCGGCATCGAGGAATGGCTCGCCAACGTGCGCAGTGCACTGGAAGCCAACGACGACATGCAGCTCATGGACCAGTTCCGCCTCGATCTGGTGGAGGACGAAGTGTACGTCTTTACACCCAAGGGCGACCTATTCAAACTGCCTGCAGGTGCCACTGTGCTCGACTTCGCCTACAGCATCCACTCGAAGGTGGGCAACCGATGCATCGGCGCACTCATCGGGGGCCGCAACGTGACCATCCGGCAGAAACTGCAAAGCGGCGACCAGGTGGAGATACTGACCAGCAATACGCAGACGCCCAAGCAGGACTGGCTGAACGTAGTGGTCACCAGTCGGGCGCGCGCAAGAATACGGCAGAGCCTAAAGGAGATACAGAGCAAGCAGGCCCTCATGGCCAAGGAAGAACTGGAGCGGAAGATGAAGAACCGCAAGCTGGACTACGACGAACCCACGCTGATGCACACCATCACAAAACTGGGCTACAGGGTGGTCACAGACTTCTACAGCGCGCTGGCCGATGCAAAACTCGACATGGCTCATGTCCTCGAAACCTATGCCGCCCAGCTGCGTTTCAATCGTGGCGAAGCTGAGAAGGCCCCAGTCGAGAGCGCCGACCACTTCCGCCTCTCACCGGCCGAAGAGAAGGCTCAGAGCCATGTGCCCGACGATGTACTCGTAATCGACAAGGGACTGAAGGGACTCGACTTTCAGATGGCCCGATGCTGCCAGCCCGTCTATGGCGACGAAGTGTTCGGATTCGTGACGAGCGGCGGCGGTATCAAGATTCATCGAACGACATGCCCCAATGCACCCCAGCTGCGCGAACGGTTCGGCTACCGCATCGTCAAGGCACAATGGGCTGGCAAGGGCGGCAATCAATACCCCATCACACTGAAGGTGGTGGGCAACGACAACCTCGGCGTAGTGAACAACATCACAAGCATCATCAGCAAGGAAGAGAAAATACAGCTGCGGAGCATCAGCATCGACAGCCACGACGGACTGTTCAGCGGAACACTCACCGTGATGCTCGAAGATGTCGGCCGACTGCAACAACTTATCAAGAAACTGAAAACCGTAAAAGGAATCAAGAATGTATCGCGCTCTTAAACCATTCGCAGTGGGCTTGCTCCTCATTGCCTGCCCACAAATGCAAGCCATCAAAGTGGAGAAACTGCGGCTCGCAGGCCCCTACAAGACCATCGTCCCGCTGAGAACCGACACCGCCGACGTCAGCGGGAAAGCCTTCAATCAAGACGATCTCGTCATGGAGCAACGCTTCACTTGGCAAGCCGTAAAGCACGGAGAATCAACCACGGACAGCATCATTCCAGCCACGGGGCAAGATAATGTGCGGCTGGCTGGATTTCAGGTGGAGAACAGCGGCTTTGCCAAGGTGGAGGTGAAAGTGAAGGGACTTCGGAGGTTCGATGTGCTCATCGATGGACAAAAGGGCGACAAGCGCGACCTGACGCCCGGTCGGCACGATGTAGTGGTGAAGTTCCTGCAAAAAGCCGACGAGACTGACACACTGAGCATCGAACTGTGCAGCGAGCAGGAGAAAAACCTCACCATCAACCCCGAAGGAAAACGCCTCTACACCTTGGAGGATTATATGCACGGAGTCAGAGCAGGGCGCACCAGCCTCAGCGCCACCGGGCGACTGATGAAATACAGCACTACGACCACACTGAAGGGCGGGAAGACCGAAACCACCGAACGCATACTGGACCTGCAGACTGGAAACGAATACCCTTGCGAGGGCTTCAGGCAGTGGGCCTCGCAGGGCGATCGCTTTGTGCGTCGCAGACAAGCGGCCGACGAGTCGAACATCTATGAATATGTGGACCCACTCAACGGGAAGACGGAACTGCTCTGCCGCGACTACACCCAGTCCGACGGATTCTTCACAGAAGGCGAGAAGCGAATGATTATCAGCAAGAAGACCGAGGGACCGAAGGAGGATGCGAAAGTGTTTCAGGTGCTGGAACCTGACGACCGCATCCCCGGATGGCGCGACCGGCAGAACGTACAGATTCTGGATACGGAGGAGGGCGTAGTGAAGACTATCACCCAGGGACAACACAGCGTTTCGGCCACTCCGACAAAGGACGGACGCCGCCTGCTGCTCTTCATCTACGAGAGCGACATCACAAAGCGTCCCTTCGACTTCGTGACGGCGGTGCTTCTGGACACCGAGACCATGCAGGCCGATACACTGGTGAACCTCGACGGCTTCATCTCCAACGCTGAATTCACTCCCGACGAGCGAGGCATCGTATTCTCCGGTTCACCAGAGGCATTCGGAGGCATCGGCATCAACGACCCCACGGGAAAGACACCCAGCATGGTGCAGAAGGAACTCTTCCTGATGGAGCTGTCGAACCGGCAAGTGACGCCCCTGACCCGCGACTTCGACCCGAACATCATCGACTGGCACTTCTCTCAGGCCGACGGCAATCTCTATGCCCGCTGTGAGAACCGCGACCGGCAGGACATCTTCTGCCTGGACATGAAAAAGCGCCAATGGAAACAACTTGCACTCAGCGAGTGTTTCGTCAGCAGTTTCTCGCTGGCCAAGGACAAGCCCCTGCTTTCCTATACGGGGCAGAGCGACTCGAACAGCGACCGCATCTACACCGTCGATTTGAAATCTGGTCGTGAGAAGCTCATTCGCGACTACAACGAGGAAAGGATGGGCGACATCCAGCTGGGACGCTTCGAGGAATGGAACTTCCAGAGCAGCCGGGGCGACACGATCTACGGACGCTACTATCTGCCTCCCCACTTCGATGCGTCGCAACACTACCCGATGCTGGTCTATTACTATGGTGGTTGCTCGCCGGTAGGCCGCTATCTGGACAGCTACTACAACTTCCACGGCTGGGCAGCAATGGGGTATGTCGTCTATGTCGTTCAGCCCAGCGGTGCCACTGGCTTCGGACAGGAGTTCGCCGCCCGCCATGTAAACGCCTATGGCGACTACACCGCCGACGACATCATCGAGGGGACAAAGAAGTTCTGCGATGCCCATCCCTATGTGAATCGCCAGAAGATTGGCTGCCTCGGTGCCAGCTACGGCGGATTCATGACGATGTACCTGCAGACAAAGACCGACATCTTTGCCGCCGCAATGGCCCATGCAGGCATCAGCAATCCCGCAAGCTATTGGGGCTTTGGCTACTGGGGCTACAGCTACAACACCATTGCCGCCGCCAACAGCTATCCGTGGAACAATCCAGAACTCTACAGCGGACATGCCCCGCTCTTTAATGCCGACAAGGTGCACACACCGATTCTCTTCCTGCACGGAGCCAGCGACACAAACGTACCCATCAACGAGAGTATTCAAATGTTCAACGCACTGAAGATTCTGGGGCGCGATTGTGCTTTTGTCACCGTCGAGGGACAGAACCATCACATCTTGGAGTACGAACGCCGCATCAAGTGGGTGCACACTTTCTATGCTTGGTTTGCCAAATACCTGCAGGACGACCCCACCTGGTGGAACACCCTCTACCCACCGAAGAACATCAAATGAAAGGTGGCAGATTGAAGAGTTGAAAGAATTGAAAGACAAAGACTGTTAAGGTACAATTAAGGTGCTATATCCAAAGAATTTCGAACAGAAGATAGGCTTCAACGAGATACGCACATTGCTCCTCGCCCACTGCCTCAGTCCGCTCGGACGCGAAAGGGTGGACGGAATGCATTTCCTCAGTGTGCCGGAAGAGGTGCGCACTGCACACCGCCAAGTGGGCGAACTTCGCCAGATGTTGGCCGAACAGACAGAGCAGCCGCCGCAGGACTTCTTCGACCTCCGTGCCTGCATCCAACGCATCCGCATCGAGGGAACATACATCGAGGAACAGGAGATGTGGAATCTGCTGCGGGCGCTGACCACTCTGCATGCCTGGGTCGCAATAGTGCGGCAGGAGGAGGATGGCCGGCAGCGTTTCCCCGAACTTGACCATCTTGCCGAAGGTGTCTTCACGTTTCATGCTGTTACTCGCCGCATCGAGCAGATTCTCGACAAATACGGGCGCATCAAAGACGATGCCAGCAGCGAACTGAGCCGCATTCGCCATGAGCTGCGACGCTCGGAGGGAAGCGTGAGTCAGGCGCTGAACCGAATCCTGCGCGCAGCCCAGGCCGAAGGGCTCGTGGAGAAAGATGTGGCTCCCACATTGCGCGACGGTCGGCTCGTTATTCCCGTTGCGCCCGCCATGAAACGCCGACTGAAGGGTATCGTACACGACGAAAGCGCTACCGGCAAGACGGTCTTCATCGAACCCGAAGAGGTGGTCGAGGCCAACAACCGCATTCGCGAGCTGGAAGCCGAGGAGAAGCGCGAAATTGTGCGCATCCTACGCGAGTTCACCGATAGTCTCCGCCCGAATGTCAAGGAATTGCTGCGCGGATTCGAGTTTCTGGCCGACATCGAGTTCCTGCGCGCCAAAGTGCGTTTTGCAGAACAACTGAACGCCGGCTCCCCCACTATCACTCAGGGGCCGCTCATCGACTGGACACTTGCCCGCCATCCACTGCTTGAGCTTTCGCTGAAGGGGCAGGGCAAACAAGTGGTACCCCTCGAAATCAGCCTCCACCGCAAACAGCGCATTCTCCTCATCAGCGGACCGAACGCTGGCGGCAAGAGCGTCTGCCTAAAGACCGTCGGCCTGCTGCAGTATATGCTGCAATGCGGACTGCCAGTGCCGATGGGTGAAAACTCACGATGCGGCATCTTCAGCAATATGTTCATCGACATCGGCGACGAGCAAAGCATCGAGGACGACCTGAGCACCTACAGCGGTCACCTGCTGAACATGCGGAACATGATGCAGCACTGCGACCCGGCCAGCCTGTTGCTCATCGACGAGTTCGGTGGCGGCACAGAGCCCACCATCGGCGGTGCAATTGCCGAGTCGGTGCTGAAACGCTTCGTCGGCCGAGGTGCATTTGCCGTCATCACCACCCACTATCAGAACCTCAAACACTTCGCCGAAGACACACCGGGCGTCGTAAACGGTGCGATGCTCTACGATCGCCACCGAATGGAAGCCCTGTTCCAACTGCAGATCGGCCATCCGGGGAGCAGTTTTGCCGTCGAGATTGCACGCAAGACGGGAATACCCGAAGATGTGATAGCCGATGCGACGGAGCTCGTCGGCAAAGAATATGTGAATGCCGACAAGTATCTACTCGACATCACCCGCGACAAACGCTACTGGGAAGGGAAACGGCAGACGATCCACTCGCAGGAGAAACAGATACAGGCAACCATTTCGCAGTACGAACAGGAAATCAGCGAACTGCGCGCAAAACGAAAGGAAATCATCCGCGATGCCAAGCAGCAGGCCGAACAGATTATCCGCGAAGCGAATGCAATGGTCGAACGCACCATCCGCGAGATTCGTGAGGCTCAGGCCGAACGCGAGCGCACAAAGGAGGTGCGGCAGGAAATGGAGGACTTCCGCCGTCGTCTCGAGGAGGAAGAGCAGCACGAACACGATGCAATGATTGAGAAGAAGATGCGCCAGATTGAGGCCCGCCGCAAACGCAAGGAGGAACGGCGCAGCAACAATCCCTCAAGCTCGTCGCAGCCGGCCTCACAGTCCACGAATCAATCGTCCGCCGCCAGCACGAAGACCACCCCTGCAGAGTCGTTCGAGAAAGGACAATCTGTGCGCATCAAGGGGCAGACGAGTGTAGGAGAGGTAATAGAACTGCAAGGGAAACAGGCCGTCGTGGCCTTCGGCATGATGCGCACCGTAGTCGATACTGCGCGACTCGTCGCAGCCCGAAAGCCCGAAACGACGCAGCAGGTGGCCGTTTCCTATCTGAGCCGATCGACTCAGGACCAGATGCGCCAGCGCAACCTGAACTTCAAGCAGGAAATAGACATTCGGGGGATGCGCGGCGAGGAAGCCATTCAGGCCATTACCTACTACATCGACGATGCCATTCTGGTGGGTGCCTCGCGCGTAAGAATCCTTCACGGTACGGGTAACGGCATTCTTCGTCAGCTGATTCGTCAGTATCTCTCCACAGTGACGGGAGTTGTATCGGCTCACGACGAACACGTTCAGCTGGGCGGTGCTGGCATCACGGTCGTCGAACTGTCATGAACCGACGTTGAAGGCATTCACCAGCCTTACTACGAAGGCCACCTCGTCGTCGGTCAGCACGCTGTTCATCGGCAGTGAGAGTATCTCGCGATGGATGCGTTCCGTAATGGGCAGCTGCATGTCATTCCACTCTTGATAGGCCTTCTGCTTGTGCGGAGGGATGGGATAATGGATGAGCGTCTCCACGCCATGCTGGGCCAAATAATCCTTCAGGACATCTCGGGCCGGACAACGCACCGCAAAGACATGGAAGACATGCTCTTCTATGAGCTCAGGCAAAGACGGCAGCGTAATCAGCGGATTCTCAATGCCCTGCATGTAGAGCGAGGCTATCTGGCGCCGTCGATCATTGCGTTCGTCGAGCTGTTCGAGCTTGACACTCAGCGCTGCAGCATGAATCTCGTCCATACGGCTGTTGTAGCCACGCAACTCGTTCACATACTTTTCCCTACTGCCGTAGTTGGCCATCGTGCGGACGACGCTTGCCAATTCGTCGTCATCGGTCGTCACAGCACCGGCATCGCCCAGCGCACCGAGATTCTTGCCCGGATAGAAACTGAAGCCCGAGGCATCGCAGAGATGTCCGGCGCGCACTCCTCCCTGCGCCACTCCCTGCGCCTGCGCCACATCGTCGAGCACCCGAAGGCCATGACGCTGCGCTATCTCGTTGACGGCCTTCATGTCGCAGCAGCGCCCATAGAGGTGAACAGGCATGATGGCCCGAGTGCGCTCGCTGACAAGTGCTTCGATATTCTGGGGGTCAATGAGGTAAGTGTCGAGCGACGGCTCACACAATACGGGTTTCAGCCCAGCGTTCGATACGGCAAGGATCGAGGCAATATAGGTATTGGCCGGCACTATAACCTCGTCCCCCGCTTGCCATCCCAGCAGATTTCGCCATGCCCTCAGAATCAGTGTGAGCGCCTCAAGGCCGTTGCCCACTGCCACACAATGACGGGCGCCGACATATTCGGCAAACATCTGCTCGAAGCGCTGCGTCTCCTCTCCCAGAAGGAACCATCCGCGATGGATCACACGAAGAACGGCATCGGAAAGTTGCGGCTCATACGAGTTGCTGACTTTCTTTAAGTCGAGAAACTTAACCTCCTGAACCACTGAGTTCTGCGGTTCGTCGAGCATACGATCGATAACGTCGTGGTCGAGCATCACCTCGTACGTATCGTAGCAGACTGCCCGTCCGCCGAATCCCTCCTTCTGGAAAACGAGTCCGTCATTCAGATACCAGCCGCCTTTTTCGTTCGACGTACCGAAATCGACATACTCCATCTGCTTGTATCGCTCGTTGATGAGGTGGCGGAACAGCAGGTCGAGGGCACCATACTGGCGTCCCTCCTCATCGGCCGCGATATACTGCACCCGCGCCACCTGACGCGTCTCGAACAAGATGGAGCCGGCAACAATCTTTTCGTGTTCGCGCACGAGGAAGAGCCTTATCTCGCGGGGAAAACGCTGCATGAGCAGCTGCATCTCCTCGAATGTATGGACAGGACGCGCATCGTGGTACTTCTGCAACACATATTCGAGCAACGCCCAGTACTCGCGCAGGCTCTCCCAGTCGCCCTCGGCCATGCGGTCGATATAAAAGCCGTGGTCGATGGCCTTTCTTGCCTGGCGCTGACGCAGGGTGCGCATACGGAGCGGGTTGCGCAGCGAGACTACGGTGCTCACCAGTCGGTGCGTCAGACGGCAGTGGGCTCGGAACAGCGCATACAGATCTTCCCCGCTGGGCTGCGCACAATATATATAAGGTATAGGCTTATAGACAATCTTGCGTGCCTGCAGGTAGGAACTGTAGTAAAGGAAGATAGCCTTCAGGATGGTAATCACATCCTTTTGTGTCACATCCTCCTTCACGATCAGTCCGCCGTAGGTAAGTCCCTGATGGGAATGCACACAGCGGTCGCGTTCGTCCCAGTTGGCCGGCATCACCGCCACCAGGTTCTGTAGCGACAGCGCGTCAGAGTCCTCTTCGTCGGAGAGTTCCACGCCGTCGAACACCATCACCGAGCAGTCGAAGAAACGGTCGGCATGATAGTCCATGAAACCACGCTTGATGAGGAATGTCCCGTTCTTCGAATGCGCCACAAACTCGTCCCATAGCTCGCGGCGGTTCACTGAATATGCTGTTACTGTCATCCTTTTTCCTGCAATTTAGACGAGGGCCCGAAGCCCTTTGCGAGGGCAAAGTTACAATATTCCGTGCAATCCCACAAGCGACTGCCGCATTTTTCGTATATCCACAGCGGACACACAAGAAAAGACCCCTCTGCAATATCAGGCGAAAAATGCCGCAAAGACGCGAAAACCACCCGAAGCAACGCTGAAATACACATTTTTTCGGAATATTGTTTGTTACATAAGGAAAAAATAGTAAATTTGTGCCACAGAATAATCAAAAAGCACAAAATAAAATGAAGAAAACAGCAATCCTCTGCCTGATGTTGGCCTTGAGCCTCAGCGCAATGGCATTAAGCAAGAGTAAGGTGCGCACCTACGCCCGATTCCTTACCGACCGCATGGCCTATGAACTCGACCTGACCCCCATGCAGTACGACGACTGCTATGAGATCAACTACGACTTCATCTACTACGCCAGCCGCGTAATGAACGATGTCGTTTACGGGTACATCGACGCCATCGACCGCTACTACACCTATCTGGACTACCGCAACGAAGACCTGCGCTACGTCCTGACATCCAGCCAGTACGTACGATTCCTTGCCCGCGAATACTTCTACCGTCCCATCTATTCGACGGGCAGCGGATGGGCATTGCGCGTTTACACTATCTACAGCAACCGCTCGTTCTACTACTTCGATGCGCCCAAGATCTTCCGTTCCTACAGAGGCGACCATGCGCGCGCTTATTACAACAACAGCTACTACATGAATCGCTACTCGAACCGCGACCGATTCACCGGCTCGTTCCGCATCACCGGCTCGACCGACATGCACGAACGCCGCAAGAGCGACTTCGGCACCAACCTGAAGCAGCGCGGCGGAGTCACCTATAACAACTACAAGAATCCGACGGCCAACAACCGCACCCAGGACAGCCGCTATCGCGACAACAGCGGCAACACCCATTCCCCGCAGATCAACCACCGCTCGCCGAACGACCCCAGCCAGCCCGCAACAGTCACTCCCGGACGAGGCAACAGTTCGAGCCAGCCCGCAACCGTCACTCCCGGACGAGGCAGCAGTTCGAGCCGCAGCACCACTACCACCACTCCCAGCAGTTCGAGCCGCAGCACCACCGCTACGCCCAGCCGTTCGAGCGAGACAAAGACCACTCCGACAACCTCGGGCAACTCGCAGCGCAGCGGACAAAACACCGGTACTCGCGGCGGACGCAGATAACAACAACGAAAAAGCTAAACACACAACGACATGAAACCAATCCAAAGAGTCATGCAATGGCTCCCACTGGCCATAGTGCTGGTGGCTTGCAGCGAAAAGATTGACACCAGTTCACGCTACGTCTTCAAGTACGACTCGGCATTCACCTACCTCGAGAAGCACGACCAGTACAGCCAATACGTCGCACTGCTCAGGGAGACGCCCGTCTCGATTGCCAGCGACACAAAAGTGGCCCAGCTGTTGGGCACCCGCGGCCATTACACCGTCTTCGCACCCACCAACGAGGCCATCGACAGCTTTCTCGTCGAACTCTGCCGCGACGAACCCGAAATCCTTCGCGCACCCTCGTGGGATGCATTCGTCTCGGAACAGAAGCGCGACTCCATCCGCCACATCGTTATCCACAACAGCATCATCGACTCGGGCGACAACGAAGAGGCATTCATCACCTACGACTTCCCCACCGAGTCGGGCAACGAGTTCCCACTCAACAACATGAACGAGCGCAAACTCTCCGTGCGCTACGACCACGACACCATCTTCATCAACAACACCTGCCCCATCAACCCCATCCAGCAGGATATCATCGTGACGAACGGCGTCATCCATCAGGTCGAGCGAGTCATCGCCCCCAAGGATGTCACCTCCTCCATGTATCTGCTGGAACTCCTGAACAAGCAGCAGGAAGGCTTCCTCGTGATGGCAAAGGCCATACAGGCCTGCGGACTGCTCGACACACTCTCCAAGATTCGCGACGAACGCTATGAGGACCTCTATCAGCGAGGCCTGATTCCCGAAAAGCACAACCTCTACATCGACGGACACCATCCCGACGGAGACAACTGGACACCCCGCCACCGCCTCTACGGCTTCACCATCTTCGCCGAGACCGACGACTACTGGCGCCAGCAGGGACTCGACCCCACAGAGCCCTCTGTCACCCTGTTGCCCAAGCTCGTCCAGTGGATTCAGGACAAGCACCAATACTCCAACGAGGACGTCTTCACCACCGGCACCGACTACGACTCCGAGGACAACCTCCTCTATCAGTGGACCACCTACCACATCCTGCCCTTCCGCGCACCCTCCGACCGTTTGGTGTTCCATCGCAACGAGTATGCCTACACCCCCTCCAACATCGGCAAGTACACCATCCCGATGTACGAAATCTACTTCACGATGGGCAAGCGGCGCCTGATCAAGATCTACGAGAGCAAGGAGAGCAACGGCGTCTATCTCAACCGCTTCCCCAACCTCGACTCCTCGCGCAGCAACATCTACCACGAAATCGACTGCGACCCCGACAAGGTGGGATGCTTCGTCGACCGCGACCCCGAACGGGCCGTCCTCAACGACATCATCAACTGCTGCATCTACCCCATCGATGCCCCGCTCTCCTATAACGACGAAGTGCGCGACAACCTCGCTCGCCAGCGCCTGCGCTTCGACGGCATGTCGCTCTTCCCGGAAGCCATGAGCAACGAGATACGACTGAAGAAATCCACCGACGCCAAGAACCAAGACGTCTATATCCCCCCAACGTCCGTCTACACCTACTTCGAGAACATGACGATGAACGACCAGACGCGCTTCATCTATCTCAACGCCTACGAATACCAGTGGTGCAACCTCCACAGCGACGAAATGAAGGCCAAGGGACGCTTCGAGCTGACCTTCAAACTGCCTCCCGTGCCCCGTCGAGGCACCTACGAGCTGCGCTACAAGGTGCTCCCCAACGGCGACCGAGGCATCCAGCAGTTCTACTTCGGCTCCGACCTCAACAACCTGCCCGTTACCGGCATCCCAGTCGACCTTACCCGCCCCATCAGCAACATGAACGTCGGCTATGAGCAAGACACCGGCGACGACGACTACGACGCCGAGGTCGACAAGCGGCTGCGCAACAACTGGGTGATGAAAGGCCCCAAGAGCGTCAACGGCACCTACGGCAACGGACAGGACAACGACCGCCTGCGCGGCAACAACCTGCGCTACATCATCACTCGCCAGACGCTGGACCCCGACAAGGTGTACTACATGAAAGTCAAGTCCGTGCTCGACGCCGAAATGAAGGAGTTCTACATGGACTACATGGAATGGTGCCCCAAAGAGGTGTACGACAACCCCGAACACCCCGAGGACATCTGGTAACCGATCATCCCTTAGTCAAAACAGCAGAGCCGGGCAAGTGGACTTCACTTCGCCCGGCTCCGCTGCGTCAAGCCCAACCTGCTATTACAATACTAAATGCATCGGCTGCGATTAAGCGAGAGGAAAGTGAAGCTTGCTTACTCGCAGCCTTTGCAAATAGAATTTTGTACATTGTTTTCGTCTGTCGCACCTTCGTAACGTGAGTTCGACGAAAATAATAGGTAAAGCCACCTACACTCTGCACTCTTTCCCCAGACACAGGATTCGGTATTCGGCATTCATCATTTTGGGAATGTCGCGGGTCAGCATGCGATAGTGGACGGCTTGGATGGCCTTGTTGATGATGCCATGGCCCACGGCGAGGACCGTCTGATCGGGGTAGGATGCCTTTACCCAATCCAAGAAGCTGGTGGCCCGTTGCAGCAAGGCGTTCATCTTCTCCACATTGTCGGGCAAGGGCATGCATTTGATGTCGGGAATGTAGAGGCCGGTGAAGTCGCCCCAATCGCGCTCGCGGAGCAGGGTTGTCGTAAGGACGGGCAGGTGGAGGTGACGGGCAAGGATCTGTGCGGAGTCGTAGGCCCGCCGCAGGTCGCTGGAGACAATCGCATCGAAGTGTGTGTCTGAGAGTGAGACTGCGAGTTCCTCGATCTGAGCGATTCCTGCGGGGGTCAGCGTGCCGTGTTGCTGCCCTTGCATGATCTTTTCGACATTGTCTGTCGTCTCGCCGTGACGGACAATATATAGGGTAGTCATGACTGTTGTGTATTTTCGTGTTCAGTTCATCAAGTCACTCGCAATAATTATGGTCCACCACAATGACGACCTCGGAGCCGGGCACCAGTGGCTGTATCTCGCTGGTGAGCTGGCCGACGAGGGCTGCATCGTCGTGGACAGAAGTGTCGGGGACCACATCAACGGAGAGCATCCGGTCTGTCTCGGAATAGAGGAAACCATGCACCTGGACGATCTCCTTGTGGGCGGCGAGGGTCTGCATGACCTGCGTCTGGAGGTCGAACCGGCGGCTGTCGCCGGTGGCGATGGCATAGACGCCGACGGTCATGATGATGCCATGACGCTCGAACATGGTGGTGGAGATCTTGCGGGTGAGGCGGTGAATGTCGTGGGCCGACATGGTGTCGAGGACGTTTATGTGGAGCGAACCGATCTTGACGTCGGGACCGTAGTTGTGAAGGATGAGGTCGAATACGCCATGCACTCCGTCGAAGGAGGAAACCTCTTTCCGTATCTCGCTGGTGAGCTGTGCGGGAATGCTGGTGCCCAGCAGTTCGTTGACCGGCGAGGCCAGCATGTCGATGCCAGCCTTGACGATGAGCAGGGAAATAAGGGCACCGAGAATGCCGTCGAGGGAGAAGCCCCAAAGCAGCATGACAGCGGCCGAGAGGAGCGTGGCCAGCGTGATGATGGCGTCGAACAAGGCGTCCGACCCGGAGGCGATGAGGGCATCGCTCTTCAGCTGCTCTCCCTTTCGCTTGACATACTGGCCCAGCAGGAGCTTTACCACGATGGCCACGACGATGATGATGAGCGTGGTGGTGGTGTATTCGGGCTCCGTCGGGGCGAAGATCTTCTTGACCGACTCGATGAACGAGGTGATGCCGGCCGAGAGTACGATGACGGCGATGATGATGGCACTGAAATACTCGATGCGCCCGAAGCCGAAGGGGTGCTTGCGGTCGGCAGGACGCTGCGACAGCTTGGTGCCGACGATGGTGATGACGCTCGACAGGGCATCGCTGAGGTTGTTGACGGCATCCATCACGATGGCAACGGCTCCGGACAGGATGCCTACAGCGGCCTTGAAAGCGGCCAAAAGTACGTTGGTGGCGATGCCGATCCAACTGGTGCGAATGATTTCCCGACTGCGATTCATAGTAAGACTTCCCACAACCGTGGGTACTTTAGATAGTGTTTGCTGCAAGTTTGTTCTGCGCTCCATCGTCCTGATGCTGAATGGGTTCCTTGCGATAAATGCGGAAGCCGGTAGCGGCCATGAGGACGGTCATCAGCGGACTGAGGTAGCAGAAGAAGCAATAGGGGGCATAGAGGAAGGTGGAGACGCCAAGCACCCGGCTCTGCGTCATGCCACAAGTGTTCCAGGGGATGAGCACACTGGTCACCGTGGCGCTGTCCTCGACGGTGCGGCTCTCGAGACGGGGTTCGTAGCCTCGCTCTTCGTAGAGCCGCTGGAACATGCTGCTGCTGAGGATGATGCTGA
>JAILBW010000135.1 GCA_024680695.1 Bacteroidaceae bacterium | reverse complement strand
AGGACGAGGCGCTTGTTGTTGTCGTAGACGATGCCGCTCGTCTTGCCCACCACCCAGGCGGCTGCCTCAGCGATGGTGATGTCGGCAAAGGTCACGACGGGCTTCTCCTGCGGCTTGTCGGTCGCGCCATTGATGGAGTAGAGGAAATTGCCCTGCGTAAACTCGTAGGTGCCCTGATAGTCCGTCAGCTGTCCGTAGACGATGACCTCGTCGCCCTCCTTCAGGGCCTCTTCGTTGATGAACTTCTCCTCGTTCATGTAGAGTCCGCGATAGACTTCGAGCGTATCGGCCTTGCCGCCATCGGTCGGTGCCTCGCCGGCAATCCAGTAGGTGGCATTGCCGAAGGAGGTGTCGATGGCGGGCTTCCCCTTGACGGTACCCTTTACGTACACCTTGTAGTCGAGGCCCTCACCCTCGGTGATGAGCTGGCGGGCCTTGGTCACGGTGTAGGCCGTCTCGGGCGTATTGCGAATGTCCTTGCCGACAACCATATTGTCGATATCAATCTTCGTGGCCACAATGTTTACGTAGGTCGTAGAGCTGCCGCTCTTGTACACGACGAAGCCATAGACAGTGACGGTGCTGCCGCTGGTGAGATTCTCGGTCAGGCTGTTGATAGGATAGACGATGGAGCCCACAGCCTCCTGTCCTTCCACGGCCAGGTTGTAGTAGTTGCCGCTGATGGTGAGCACTCCCTGCAGCTTGACATACTGAATGGCGGGCTGGGTCAGCCAGGCGTCAAGCGAGAGTTCGGCAGGTGTGGGATAGGTGACGGTCTCCGTGCCGAGCTTGGTGACGGTGGCAGCAGCTGTGAACTGCTTGAATCCGCCATACTCCGAGGTGGAGCCGCTCAGTACGACCTTATCGCCAATCGCCAGGTCGCTGAGGCTCTGCTTATAGTAATAGATGTAGCCAGAGTCGTCGCCCAGCACAGCGCCGTTCTTGCAGATAGCCACCACGGTGCCCACCACCTTGCAGGTGGTACCGCTGGCTGCGGCCTGCGCCTCGCTGATGGTGATGGCTCCCGCAGTGGGATCGTCGTCGCCGCCGCCACCGCCGCCGCCCTCATCGTCGAGTCCGCCATCTTCGGTGGTCAGCGAGGCATCGTCCACGATGACGTTCTTGCTGGCATAGTTCTTCGAATTCATCACGACGAGACATACTGTCGCCTTGACGTCGAGCTTGAAGGTGAAGGTCTTCTTGAACCACTCGTTGGAGATGGTGTCGGGTGCATTGGCGCCCTTCTCGGTGGAGGAATATGAGTAGCTGCCCACCTTGCCATCGACGATGGGTACATAACCGATGCGTGCCGTAGCGCCGTCGGCCGTCTCGGCCTTCATATAGATACTGAAGGTGTAGGTGCCGGCCTTCAGTTTCATCTCGGCCGAAGCCAGGCGCTTGTTACTTGTGGCACCACCCACCAATACGGCAAACGAGCCCGAGTGCGCTTCGTTGCTTTGGCTCAGGGTTGCGCTGCTGGCCGTGCTGGCCGACTTCCATCCGTCGGGCTGACCGCCGGTCCATTTCTCAAAGCCGCCGTTGGTGAGCAGCTCTGTCTGTGCAAAGGTAATGGCTGCGGCAAGCACCGCAACTAAAGAAAGTAAGGTTCTCTTCATATAATTTTAAATTAGGGTTATCGGCAGACATCGCTTGTCGAGCGCAAAGTTACGACTTTCCTTTGGAACGGCGAAGTGATTTGCGAAAAATATCTTGCATCACCTGCGGACAAGGAACCAGGGGTTCAGCAAGTCCTCTTTGTTATACCGAAGCGGCCGACCCGTCTGTGGGTCGATGACACAGCATCCCGCCGCCCGGGCAATGGCATCGCCCGCAGCCGTATCCCACTCCATCGTGGGGGCAAAGCGCGGATAGGCATCGGCGCGCCCCTCGGCCACCAGGCAGATCTTGATGCTCGAGCCGCTGCTGACGAGCACCACCTCGGAGTGGGTTTTGCGCTGCTGTGCGACGTAGGCCTCCGTCTCGGCATTCATGTGGCTGCGCGAAGCCACGATGACGAATGCCTTGCGCGCCTCGTTCGCCAGGGGCAAGGGTTGGGCGGCAGCGAGGATGTCTTCGACCGGCGGGAAGGGGCGCCGGCAGGGGACGCTGGTCTTATAGGCCGCTCCGAGCGAGGCATAGTAGAGGTCGCCATTGGCCGGCACATAGACCACGCCGAGCAGCGGCTTCCCCTCCCGGACGAGGGCGATATTGACGGTGAACTCGCCGTTCTTCTTGATGAACTCCTTCGTGCCGTCGAGCGGATCGACAATCCACAGGGCGTTCCAACGGCTCCTCGTCGCGAAGGGCAGATGCTGTCCCTCCTCGCTCAGTATGGGCAGCCGCAAGGGTTCCAGATGCTGCATGATGCGGCGGTGCGCAGCCTTGTCGGCCAGCGTAAGCGGACTGTTGTCGGCCTTGCGCTCGATGCCGAAGTCCTGGGCGGGGGCTTCGTAGATGTCCATGATGTCGCGCCCGGCATCGAGCGAGGCGCAGATGGCTGTCTTGAGATACGCTTCCATACGGCCTACAGCATTTTCAGTGCCAGCTTGATTACGCGCTCCACAGGTGCCTCGGGCTCGTCCTGCAGAATCTTGACCACCACCTTGTGGGTGGGGGCAGGGCTGAATCCGAGCATCGCCAGTGCGGCCTCTGCCTCCTTCTGCACCTCGGCATTGACTGCGGGTGCTGTCTGTCCGCCCGAGGCCGAGGCTGGCACTATGTCGAGCGCACCGATCTTGTCGTGCAGATCAACGATGATGCGCTGCGCAGCCTTGGGGCCGATGCCCTTCACCTGGCGCAGCATCTTGTCGTTGCCGTCGCCGATGATGTTGCACAGTTCGGCCGGAGTCATCGCCGAGAGCACCATGCGGGCCGATGATGCACCGATGCCACTCACGCTCGTCAGCAGCTGGAAGAGTTCACGCTCCGTGCGACTCTCGAAGCCCCAAAGCTGATAGGCATCCTCCCGAATGCTTTCGGTAATCCACAGCTTCACTTCGTCGCGACCCTGAATGGCGGCAAACGTGTTCAGCGAGATGTTCACTCCGTAGCCCACTCCGTGGCAGTCCACTACGGCCAGTGCGGGCGTCAAGTCGGCCAGTCGGCCGTGCAGGTATTCAATCATATTGTAGGCAAAAGTTGTTGTCGTGACTGCAAAGGTACGAAAAACAGCGCAAACGGGCAAGCGAAAAGGGCGCTTTTTCTTTCGCCTGATTCCATCGAATAACAAACAGCAGCAAGCAGGAACGGATGCGACAGCAAGCAGAAGCCGATGCGACAGCAAGCAGAAGCCGATGCGACAGCAAGCAGGAACGGATGCGACAGCAAGCAGGAGCCGATGCGGCAGCAAGCAGGAACGGATGCGGCAGCAAGCGGGAGCCGATACGACAGCAAGCAGGAGCCGATGCGGCAGCAAGCGGGAGTGAACACTGCGACTGGCAGCGATAGGCCCAAAGGACTGAAAAGCGCAGTGCAAAACGAAAAAAGCACCGCCCTACATAATAAAATGCCGCGCCCGATCGTTATATATAACGTGAGTGCGCGTAAAACCATCACCGCTCTGATCGTGGCCATCAGCCTGAATGTGCTGGCGGCCATGGGTTCTGCCACCCTTGGCAACGCCGGGGAGGCAGCCCCCTCTATGGAGCTTCCGCCCGACACCGCAAAGGGTCGCAAGGCGCGCTTCAGTGTGCGCCACACTGCCGTTCAGGACAAGAAGGACCTGAAAGAACGCACAGCCGACCTGCGCGACCCCGACAACATATCGACCACCGTCACCTACGACGAGCGGGACGATACCTACACCGTCGGCACCACCTTGGGAACAGGCACTGCGCAAGGCGCCAAGGGCACCGCCGGAGGTCAAAACAGTCGGAGCACACAAAACGCTCAGGGCACTCAGAGCAATCGCAACACTCAGAGCAATCAAAGCAACCGCAACTCCAACTCCCAAAGCAATCGGAACACACAGTCGGGCAAAGGCAATCAGCAGAGCTCGGCGGCCGTCAGCGTGGGTACCGGCGTACCCGGCCAGAGCGGCATGACGCTGGGCACAGCCACCAGCTACCTCGACGCACCCATCCTGATGACGCCCGATGAGTACAAGACGTGGAGCCTGCGCCAGTCGATGCAGCGATACTACAGGATGAAGAACCGCGAAGCCTTCGAAAACGAGGGGGAGAACAAATTCGACTTCACCGACATGCACTTCGATCTGGGACCTGCCGAGAAAATCTTCGGCCCCGGCGGTGTACAGCTGAAGACGCAGGGTAGCGCCGAACTGAAGATGGGGGCGAACATGAAGCGGGTGAACAATCCCGCCCTGGCTGCCAGTCGCCGCAAGACATTCGGCTTCGACTTCGACGAGAAGATCAACCTCTCGATGAACGGCAAGGTGGGCGACAAGGTGAACCTGAACCTGAACTACAACACGGAAGCCACCTTCGACTTCGACACACAGAACATGAAGCTGAAGTACGACGGCAAGGAGGACGAAATCGTCAAGCTCATCGAGGCCGGCAACGTCTCGTTCCCCAGCAATGTGAGCCTCGTTCCCGGAGTGAGCAGCCTCTTCGGTCTGCGCACCGACGTCCAGTTCGGCAAACTGAAGATGCAGACGGTGGTGAGCCAGAAGAAGAGTGCCAGCACCAGCGTCTCGAGCAAGGGCGGCAGCCAGACAAACTCGTTCGAGTTCAGCGCCACCGACTACGAGGCCAACCGCCACTTCTTCCTCTCCCACTTCTTCCGCGAGCAGTACGACAAGAATATGCGCACCCTGCCCACCATCGCCAGCGGTATCAGCATCAAGCGCGTCGAAATATGGGTGACGAACAAGTCGAGCAACAGCGAAAGCAACCGCAACATCATCGCCCTCGCCGACCTGGGCGAGACGACCCACATCAGCAACCCGCTGTGGACGGCCAACGGCGTCAATGTGCCCAGCAACCGCAGCAACAGCGAATACGACGCAATGGTGAACGACTACGCTGCCGCCCGCGAAATCAGCCAAGCCACCACCGTACTCGACGGTATCGACGGATTCGAGGGTGCAGTCGATTACGAGAAGCTGCAGTCGGCACGAAAGCTCTCCTCGAGCGAATACACACTGAACAGCGCCCTGGGCTTCGTGAGCCTGAACACCACCCTGCAGACCGACGATGTACTGGCCGTCGCCTTCGAATACACCTACGGCGGCGTCACCTACCAAGTGGGCGAGTTTGCCAGCGACCTGAGCAACAACACCCAAGCCCTCTTCGTGAAACTGCTCAAGGGCACCACCGGCAGCCCCAGCCTGCCCACTTGGCGACTGATGATGAAGAACATCTACAACCTGGGGGCAAGCAGCGTCCAGAAGGAGAAGTTCCGCCTCGACATCAAGTACCTGAGCGACTCGACCGGCGTCTATCTCAGCTATCTGCCCGAGGAAAGCCTCAAGAATACGACCCTCCTGCGCGCCATGAACCTCGACCGACTGGATGCCAACAACAACGCCAACCCGAACGGCCAGTTCGACTTCGTGGAGGGCTACACCATCCAGAAGGGACGCATCGTCTTTCCCGTGACCGAGCCCTTTGGCAGCCACCTGCGCCGCTGGATTGGCAACGACGCCATTGCCGACAAATACTGTTTCGAGGAACTCTACGACAGCACCAAGACCATCGCCAAGCAGATTGCCGAGCACGACAAGTTCATGCTCACCGGGCACTATCGCGGCAACAATGCGGCGGAAATCGACCTCGGAGTGGGCAACATCGCACCGGGTTCGGTAATCGTCACCGCAGGCGGAGTCACTCTGACGGAGAACACCGACTACACCGTCGATTACAGCATGGGCCGAGTGAACATCATCAACCAGAGCCTCATCGACGCCGGCACCAACATCAACGCCAGCGTCGAAAGCAACGACACCTACGCCATGCAGCGCAAGACGATGCTCGGAGTGAACATGGACTACGAAGTGAACCGCGACTTCATCGTGGGTGGAACCATGATGTTCCTGAACGAACAGCCCATCACCACAAAGGTGAGCATGGGGAGCGAGCCGCTGAAGAATACGCTCTGGGGTGGGCACATCAGCTGGAAGAAGGAAAGCCAGTGGCTCACCAACATGCTCGACAAACTGCCCCTCATTCAGGCCACACAGCCCAGCCGCATCACCTTCGACGGCGAGATAGCACAGCTCATTGCCGGGCAGAACAAGAAGATACAGGGCGGTGCATCTTATCTCGACGACTTCGAGACCAGCAGCCAAAAGACCAGCCTGACGCAGCCCACCTATTGGAGTATGTCCAGCACCCCCAGCATGTTCCCCGAGAGCCGACTCCAGGACGACCTCCGCTACGGCTATAACCGAGCCCTGCTCGCCTGGTACTACGTTGATCCCATCTTCACTCGTCGCAGCAGTACGCTCACCCCCAGCCACATCAAGAGCGACGTCAACCAACTCTCGAACCACTATGTCCGCGAAGTCTATGAGCGAGAACTCTATCCGCGAAAGGCACAGAACAGCTATACCAGCGCCAGCAGCCTCAACGTCCTGAATATCGCCTACTACCCCACCGAGCGAGGCGCCTATAACCTGAACACCGACGTCACCGCCGAGGGGCGGCTCACTCAGCCCGAGACACGATGGGGCGGCATGATGAGGAAGATGGAGAACACCGACTTCGAGTCGCAAAACATCGAGTACATCGAGTTCTGGATGATGGACCCCTTCATCTACAAGAAAGACCTGCCCGGCAACCACGGCGGCGACTTCTACATCAACCTGGGCGAGGTAAGCGAGGACATCCTCAAGGACGGAAAGAAATACTTCGAGAGCGGAATGCCCGTCGACGGCAACGCACAGTACTGGACCGAAGGACTCTGGGGACGAGTGCCCAACACCACCAGCGTCACCTACGCCTTCAATAATGAATCGGGCGCCCGCGCACGGCAGGACATCGGCCTCAACGGACTCACCGATGACGAGGAGCGCAGCTTCGCGACCTACGCCAACTACCTCCAGCAGATGCAGGGACTGGTGAACGCACAGGTCTTCGACAGCCTCCAGGCCGACCCCGCAAACGACAACTACCACTACTATCGGGGCACCGACTTCGATGCGGCCCGCACCTCCATCCTCGACCGCTACAAGCGCATCAACATGCCGCAGGGCAACAGCGCCGACAGCGACACCAACCCTGAGAGCTACGAGACCGCATGGAAGAGCACACCCGACGTCGAGGACATCAATCAGGACTACACGCTGAACGAATACGAGAAGTACTACCAGTACCACATCAGCATCCGCCCCGAGGACATGGTGGTCGGACGCAACCATATTGCTGACAAGCGCACTGCCAGCGTGAAACTCCGCAACGGCAACACCGAGGAGTGCACCTGGTATCTCTTCCGCATCCCTCTCGACGACTACGACGGAAAGGTGGGCAGCATCAGCGACTTCACCAGCATCCGCTTCATGCGCCTATTCCTGACGAACTTCCAGGAGGACATCGTCCTGCGACTGGCCACCCTCGACCTCGTCCACGGCGACTGGCGCACTTACGAAATGCCGCTCTATACCGGCCAGACGCCTGCCGTGGGTGCATCGCTCGAGGTGAGCACCGTGAACATCGAGGAGAACAACGACAAGGAGCCGGTTAACTACGTACTGCCGCCAGGCATCAGCCGCGTCACCGACCCGTCGCAGACACAGCTTGTCGAGAACAACGAGCAGGCAATGGCTATGATAGTCCGCAATCTCAGTCCCGGCGATGCCCGCGCAGTCTACAAAAACTGCTCCTTCGACATGCGCAAGTACAAGCATCTCCAGATGTTCGTCCATGCCAATGCGCTGGCCGAGAACGTCACCGACCTCACCGACGGCGAGACCAGCGTCTTCCTCCGTCTGGGCTCCGACTACAAGAGTAACTTCTACGAGTACGAAGTGCCGCTGCAGCTCACCCCGCCGGGATTCTACGACACCGAGAGCGCCAGCGGATGCCATGCCGTCTGGCCGCAGGAAAACATGCTGGACTTCAACCTCGACATCTTCACCGCCCTGAAGAAGGTGCGCAACACTCAGAACAGCCTGGGTGTGGCCAGCATGAACCAGCTCTTCTCGCAATACGACGACAACCATCCCAGCAACCGCATCTCCATCATGGGCAACCCCTCGCTCGGCGAGGTGAAGACCATCATGGTCGGTGTGCGCAACAACGGCCGCACCGTCAAGAGCGTCGAGGTGTGGGTGAACGAGCTGCGACTCCAGGAGTTCACGAACGAAGGCGGATGGGCAGCCCAAGGCAACCTCAATGTGCAGGCTTCCGACCTCGGCTCGGTAAACATGACAGCCCACGTCGAGAGCGCTGGCTTCGGCGGCATCGAACAGAGCGTCGCCGCTCGTCGCGACGAGGACAACCTGAACTACGCCATCACGACGAACGTCGAGCTCGGACGACTCCTGCCCGAGGCAGCGCGCGTCAGCCTGCCACTCTACTACAGCTACAATAAGGAGACCATCAAGCCCAAGTACAACCCCTTCGACACCGACATGCTGCTCAGCGACGCCATGGACGCACTGACCACCAAGGCCGAGAAGGACTCACTCCGCTCCCTTACCACTCACACCGAGATCAGCAAGAACCTCTCCTTCAGCGGCATGAAGGTGAACATCGTCAGCCGCAAGCATCCCATGCCCTACGATCCCGGCAACTTCACCTTCAAGTACAGCCACAGCAGCCAGACCACCGAAGGCGAGACCACCATCTACGAGCATGAGAAGAACTGGCGCGGAGGAATGGACTACGCCTGGAGCCCCAATTGGAAGCCGTGGGAACCCTTCAAGGACATCAAGTCCAAGAGCAAGTGGCTCGACCTCATCAAGGCGCAGAACATCGCCTTCGCCCCTCAGAGCATCACCTTCAGCACCGACCTCAACCGCACCTACTACGAACTGCAGGAGCGCGACCTCGACGACATCGAGAATCCCACCGCACTGCCCGTCAACTTCAGCCAAACATTCCTCTGGAACCGCAACTTCCAGCTGCGATGGGACATCTTCAAGGCGCTCCATCTCACATTCCAGAGCGGCACTCGCGCCGAGGTCGAGGAGCCCTACATGCAGGTCAACAAAGACCTCTACCCCGACCTCTATGATGCATGGAAAGACTCTGTGAAGATGAGCCTCCGACACTTCGGCCGACCACTCGACTACAACCAAAGCGTACAGGCCAGCTACAAGGTGCCCCTCGAGAAGATTCCGGCACTCGACTGGGTCAGCGCCGATGCCACCTACAACGGCACCTACAACTGGCGACGCGGCGCCGAGATGGAGGACGGCTCGACGCTCGGTAACACCATCAACAGCCAGCGCAACATCAACCTCAACGGGAAGCTCGACCTCGAGAAGCTCTACAACCACAGCAACTTCCTGAAGGAAACGAACAAACGCTTCTCTGCCACCAACGCCAAGAACAACGCCAGCAAGAAGCGTCAGGAGAAGCAACGCGAGGACGAAGCTAAGAAGAAGCAGAAGGAGAAGGAAGCTGCCGACCGCAAACGCGCCGAGGAGGAAGCCGCCAAGACAGGCGAGCCCGTCGATTCCGTCCTGTCGCGCATGCAGGCCGCTGCGCCCAAGCGACAGACCAACGCCCGCGGAGAGAGCCAGCAGAAGGAGCAGAAGACCAAGGGATTCGCCCAGGAAGTCACTCTCTACCCCGACTCTATCCTTGAGATTGCTCACAGCCAGAACAGCAAACGACTCCGCGTCTCCGCACTCGACAGCACTGGCCACCCCTACAAACTGAAGTACAAGAAAGTCGACGAGAATAAAATAAGGATTACGCGCGCGCCCGAGGACACCACCCAGATCCGCCTCAACGTCATTGCCCTCCCTCCGCGCGAGGAGATGAAGGGCTATTCCCTCCTCCAGTCGCTCGCCCGACTGGCCATGACAGTGCGCAACGTCTCCCTCAGCTACCGTACTACCTACAACCTCGCTCTCCCCGGCTTCCTGCCCAACGTCGGCGATATGCTCGGACAAACAAAAATAGGCGGCATGCACAGCCCCGGCGTCGGATTCGGACTGGGTCTCATCGATGACGACTACATCGACCATGCCAAGGACCGCGGCTGGCTGCTCTGCAGCGACAGCGTTGCCACACCTGCCACCACCGCCACCAGCAACGACCTCCAGGTGAAAATAACGCTGGAACCGTTCACTGACTTCAAGATCGACCTCAACATGAGCCGCACCGACAACAGCAACAAGAGCATCCAGTACATGTATCAGGGCAACCCCACCACCCAGAGCGGCTCCTTCAACATGACCACCATCAGCCTCCGCAGCGCCTTTGCCGGCCACGGCCACGTCTCCAACGGCTACCACAGCGCCACCTTCAGCCGCTTCCAGGAGAACCTGGACATCCTCCAGCGTCGCGTCGAGGGCCGTTACCTGCGCACCGCCTATCCTGCCGGCACTGGCATGAGCGGCAACTTCAATCCCGAGAACGGCACCGTCAATCCCTACAGCGCCGACGTCATGATACCCGCCTTCCTCGCGGCCTACACCGGCGGCGACCCACACACCCGCTCGCTCGACATCTTCCCCGCAATCACCAAGATGCTGCCCAACTGGAGCGTCGCCTACAAGGGACTCAGCAACCTGCCCTGGGTGCGCGACCACTTCAAGAGTGTCACCCTCAACCATGCCTACAAGAGCATCTACTCCGTAGGCTCCTACAACTCCTACAGCTCCTGGGTCGAGGCCATGGGCAGCGGCGGCTCCATGGGCTATGCGCTCAACACCACCACCGGCACCTACGTCCCCAGTTCGATGTACGACATCAGTGCCGTCTCCATCAACGAAAGCTTCTCCCCCCTCCTGGGCCTCAACGTCACATTCCTCAACAACATGACCGTCAAGGTAGAGTACAAGACCACCCGCGTCCTCAACCTCAGCATGACCAGCGCCCAGCTCAACGAGACCGGCAGCAAGGACTTCGTCGTCGGATGGGGCTACAAGATCAACGACTTCCGCCTCTCCAGCCTCTTCGGCAACGGCGGTAGTGCCAGTGCCAAGGCATCCAAAAGCAGCCGCTCGCGCAGCAGCAACAACAAGAAGAAGCAGACCGACGACAACACCACTCAGAGCAACACCTCCACCAACAGCGATGTGCGCAGCAGCCGTAGCCGCTTCGCCCACGACCTCAACCTCCGCTTCGACTTCTCCCTGCGCAATCAGGATGCCATCAAGCGCGACCTGCAGACCAGCCTCTGCGAAGCCACCAGCGGCAGCAAGGCCATCAAGACCAGCATGCAAGTCGACTACACCATGAGCCGCATGGTCACCCTCAGCCTCTACTACGACCGCCAGCGCTCCCAGCCGCTACTCTCCTCCTCCAGCTATCCCACCGTCACGCAGGACTTCGGATTCAGCATGAAATTCTCACTGACACGATAGGAGAACGAAAAAAAAGTGTTTTTCTTTTGCAGTGCGCTCGTTTATTCGTAACTTTGCAGTGCGGAATGCTGCCTACCCGACGTCATGGCTCCATACGTTCTGCACCCCTCGCAGACACATTCCGGAGAAAACAATAATACTGAATGCCCGGCACGGGGTGTATGTCGGACGCCATTAAATCCTCAAAATCATGGCAAAAAAACTGTATTTATTCGTTCTGGCCCTGTGCATGGCAGTGGCTGCAAATGCCCAGAAGGGTGAGATGTCCCTGGGAGGCAACCTCAATTTCGGCATCGACGACGGTTACAACAACTTCGGCATCGGCCCCAAGTTCCAGTACAATTTTGCTGAAAAATGGCGCGGCGAGGCTTCCTTCAACTACTTCCTGAAGAAGGACTACATGACAGAGTGGGACATCAACCTGAATGTGCACTACATCGTCCCCATCAAGGAGTCGAAGTTCAACTTCTATCCCCTGGCCGGCCTGACAGTGCTGGGCTGGAATGTCTCGAACGGCGGTCCCAGCGACTCGGGTGTGGGATTCAACCTTGGCGGTGGATTCGAGTACTACCTCTCGGAGCATTTCAAGGTTAATCTTGAGGGCAAGTTCCAGTGGACCGACGACATCGACCGCGGCGTGATTGCCATCGGTGCCGCCTACGTCTTCTGACAATACGTTCCGCCGCACTTTGGTCCTTGAGCCAAACGCGCTTCCAGGACCAACCCGAAACACACTCCCCCTACCTCACCCTCAAGGGTGGCGTAGGGGGATTCTCGTCACTCCGACATTGGCCGGACTTAGTGCCTGTGCCCTTTTCGTCCCACCCTTTTTCTACCGAACTCAGTTAAGGTGACGCACTTAGCCTATTTATCGTGCTTAGTCTGTCGTCTTTTTTTGCAATCATAAACGACTTCTGTGCCGAGGCTGAGCGATCTTGCTTTTGTTTGTTTTTCCCCACTTATATATAGGGAGAAAACGAACAAACAAAAACGCCCAATGCAAAACAAAAAAACGGCGAACAACGTCATCTATTCTCTGCTTGTATTCCGTTCTCCCGACAAGGCTAAGTTCCGATATGTTCACCGTTGCGAAGGTTAAGTAATCTATTTGCAAAATGCAAAATGCAAAAAAGCGTCGAAGAAAGCGAGCAAAAATCCTGCGACAGCAAGCATCGGCTGCCGCGACAGCAAGCACCGGCCTCCGCGACAGCAAGCATCGGCTCCTGCGACAGCAAGCACCGGCTCCTGCGACAGCAAGCAGTTTTTCCGATTTCTCGTCAGGGTTAAAGACATTCCGCTCAGCTATGCCGATTCGCTTGTCGAAGAGCCATTTCTGCGGAGATGCACTCGGCAATGCCCAAAGAAAACTTTCATTTTCTTTTGTCATTCCGCTCGTTTGCACTATCTTTGTGTGTCGTAACCCCTGAAGTTGTCCAAAACTATGAAGAAGATTCTTTTATGCCTTGCACTATCGGCCATCGCGCTGAACATCTCGGCAACCCCACTGGAGGAGAAACTGGCCGCCCTGCCCGTCTTTGACGAACTGGCTTCGAATAAAACGCCCTTCGACTGGCTGATTACCCCCGAGAAGTCGCAGGCCGCTGTCTATGCCTCTGCCGACCGCAAGAGCATCATCGTAGCCAATGCCATGCTTTGGCGCACCTTCCGCATCCTGCCCAATCTGGCCACTACCGACTTGGTGAACCGAATGACCGGCGAGCGGATGGTGCGGGCCGTTAGCCCAGAGGGTAGCGTGACAATCAACGACAGCTGCTACGATATCGGCGGGCTCTCCGGACAGAAGGAGCGCGGCTATCTGCAGGAGGAATGGATAGAGACGATGGCGCCCACCGCGAATTCCTTCCAGATAGTGGACATCGAGATAGGGAAGCCTGCGGAACTGGTGAAGTGGAAGCCTACCCGCTGGGCGCTGAACTCGGAGAGCCCCACCGGCTGCGAAGTGGTGTTCGTCCTGCGCGGACCAGCCGAACTCGGCCGGGTGACAGTGCGGCTCCATGTGGCGCTCTACGACCATTTGCCCGTCATCCGCAAGCATTTCGAAGTCATCAACGAGACGGACGACACACTCTGCATCGACCGTTTCCAGCTGGAGCGCCTGGCATTCTTCGAACCGGAATCGCCCGTCGGCTCGCCCGGCCGCTTCATGCTGCCCAACATCCATGTGGAGAGCGACTACCATGCCGGCGGCACTTTCACGGAACGCGAGACCGACATCACAGAACGCTGGCTCACCGACCCCGACTATACGTCGCAGCGCAACTACAGCCTGCAGACTCCCTGCATACTCGAGGTGGCTCCACCCCTCGGGCCGGCCGAGGAACTCGCTCCCGGCGCGGTCTTCTCCTCGTTCAACGTCTTCGAAATGCCCTTCGACAGCGACGAACGCGAGCGAAAGGGGCTCTTCACCCGCCACTTCTACTCATCACTTGCTCCGTGGACGACGCAAAACCCCATCTTCCTCCACCTGACCTCCACCAACCCCGAGACGGTGCGCCGCGCTGTGGACCAGTGCGCCGAGACGGGCTATGAGATGATTATCATCAGCTTCGGCAGTGGCCTGAATATGGAAGACATCTCGGAGGAAAACATTGGGAAGTACAAGGCTCTCGTCGATTACGCACACTCGAAGGGCATCGAGATGGGATGCTACTCGCTGCTGGCCAGCCGCTGGATTAGCGACGAGGTGGATGTCATCAACCCGAAGACGGGCAAACGTGGCGGAATGTGCTTCGGCAGCTCGCCGTGCCTCTGCAGCGAATGGGGACAAGAATACTTCCGGAAGCTGAAGACCTTCTTGGAGCGCACCGGCATGACCTGTCTGGAACACGATGGCTCGTATCCCGGCGACCCCTGCGCATCGACTTCCCACCTTTATCACCGCGGACTGCAAGACTCGCAGTGGAAGCAGTTCCGGCAGATTACCGACTTCTATCACTGGCTCAGCGAGAGAGGCATCTACAGCAATGTGCCCGACTTCTATTTCCTGAACGGAACCACCAAGGTGGGCATCGGCTATCGGGAGGTCAATTGGTCGCTGCCTCGCGAACGGCAACTCATCCATGCCCGCCAGCTGAACTACGACTGCACCTGGGAGCGTCCCGCCAGTGCGCTGTGGAGCTTTGTGCCGCTGGTGCAGTATCATGGTGGAGGCGATGCTGCCACCCTCGAGCCGCTCAGCGAACACCTCTATGAGTATCGCACCCACATGGTGCAGAACTACGGAGCCGGCGTACAAGCCTGCTACCGCGGCCCCCGCCTCTACGACACCGACGAGACGCGACAGATGGTCACCGACGTCATCAGCTGGTACAAGAAGTATCGCCGCATCCTGAACAGCGACATCATCCATCTGCGTAAGCCCGACGCTCGCGACTGGGACGGCATGATGCACGTCAACCCTCGCGAGAAAGAGAAGGCGCTGGCTATGCTCTACAATCCTCTCCCAGAGGATATTACGCGACAGGTTACCCTGCCGCTCTACTACACCGGCCTCGAACGCAAAGCCCGCATCCGCGAGAAAGAAGGCAAGCCACGCACCTACAAGCTGGCCGCCGACCATTCCGTCACCCTCACCGTCACCATCCCCGCTCGCAGCTATACGTGGTTTGTGGTCGAATAGCAAGCGTATCGGACGATGCCGCTTGTCAACCTAAATGCAATGTCTGGCGACACCTCGCATTCGGCATCGCTAATATTAAAATGATCTGATAAATCGTGATTTATGAATGCATTCGAAGAGTATTTCAAGAATATTCGGGAGCGCAACGGAGCAATAGGCTATATCCACTCTTGCCCCGAACTGATGGATTGTATTCGGCAGATCGGATTCCTGCCCTTGTTGGAGAGCGGTATTCCGGGCTATGCGGCAGAGAGCCTGATGGCCGAGGAGTGTCGCTACACGAAGTTTGATGACGGCTCGTGGGAGTGGCCGCTGTGGCAATGGAAGGGCGAGGTGGTGCGCGAGATGCCCAGCGTCTATGGCAAGTTCTTTGCGGGCAAGGCGGGCTTCATCAGCCGCGAGTGGTGGCCCGACTTCTACAACTGGCGGCGAAGCCAGAATCCTGTGCCAGAGGAAGGTAGCATTGAGGATGTCATCCTCTCTACGCTGCGCATACATGGAAGCATGATAACCCGCGAACTGCGTGCGGCTTGCGATTTTACAGGTAAGAATATGCGCTCGCGGTTTGATGCCTACGTGGGGCGCATGCAGATGGCCTGCTACATTGTGACTGAGGACTTTGTCTATCCAGTGGACAAGCATGGTCGCGAGTACGGTTTCGGCTGGTCGTTGCTCACCACACCGGAACGCTTTCTGGGTCGTGAGGCTTGCCTGTGCGACCGAACGCCCGAAGAATCCTTCCGGCGCATGGTGGCGCATCTCTCTCGGCTGCTGCCCGATGCCTCGGAGGCGCAAATCGCAAGATTAATAATATGACTCAGGTTTCGTCTTGTCGGGGACTTTTTGCCAGACAGCAATAAAACTGATGTTTTCTTTTGTCATTCCGCTCGTTTGCGCTATCTTTGCAAACGAAATGCGAAACGGCAATGAACAGCGCAAAGTCGATGGCAGATAATCGGGATAGGGCAAGGTGCATGCAGAGGACGGGAGGCGTCCGTCGTGCGCTTATAGTGGCAGTAATGCCCGCGCCTGCCTGCTGGGCGGGAAAGTGCTATGAAATGCAAGAAATCCAGTGCAAAGGTAAACAATAGTTCATAATGTGCAAAATAGAATTCATCTTTATTTCATCATTCTCCTCCATACCTCGCCAAGAATATATGGTGCATGTAAATATTCCGTCACGTCACGGCGAAACTGAAGCCAGAGGGGCACACCCTAAAAGCACCCGAAATGGGGCGAAAAGGTGCGTTTTTGGGGGTATCTTGGGCCGTTTCTAGGGACGATGGTGGATTAACAGTCTGATTTTTAGCAGAGCGAAATTTTGCATTCTTGGAGGCTACGCGACCTTTTGGCCGAAAATACACGAATCTCATGAGAAAAGAACGTGTTGTTTGGGTCGAAACTGCGTGTCGCTAAGGCAAAAACAGCATGTCGTTCCGACGCTTGTCACACTTTGTTCTAAAGTAGGTGGAGTGTTGTGTAAAGATTTGCTCGCATTCGCGTACTCCACCGTGGGTGATGTGGTCCGGGATAGAGATCAAAGAGGCGGGACTGGTGGCGATGGGATGATTTTGACCAATGTTGGGCATCTTGCCCCGGATTTTGTCGTTTTGGTAATGCTGAGATTTGCACAAGTCGCAAAATCTGTATATTTTTGCAGTCGCAATAATAGGTGGAATGGTTTATCATCTTTCAATTAAATTGGTTATGAAGAAGTTTATGATGATGGCGTGCATGCTGG
>JAILBW010000110.1 GCA_024680695.1 Bacteroidaceae bacterium | reverse complement strand
CTTCGGCACGATATGTCTTCGAGGAGCAGACGGCGATGGGCTACCTCGAGAAGTATGCCGATGTCTATAGTTCTTATCTGAGCCTGTTGCACTCGGTGCACGTCAGTTCCCGTTCCGAAACAACAATGGCTCAGTTGCTCTCGGCTCGCGGACATTATACGGTGTTCGCCCCAACGAACGATGCTGTCCGGCGCTATCTGGAGACGCTGGTGTACGAGGGCATCCTGTCCGAACCGTCGTGGGACGCCTTCACGGACAGCGCCAGGCGCGACTCCATCTGGCGGGTGGTGGTATTAAACAGCATTATTGACAGCGGAGATCAGGACCAGTGCTATGAGACGAGCCGCTTCCCGACTACGGAGGGAGCCGAGCTACCCATCGCGAATATGAACGATCGTAAACTGACAGTCCACTACCGTGTGGGCTACCCTGACAGTCTCTATGTGAACCGCGTATGCCCCATAAACGCGCGAAATCGGGATATACTGGTGCTGAACGGCGTGGTCCACCAGATGGAGGCTGTCATCGCTCCGCAGGACATTACAGCCAGCGACTTCTTCCGCGAGATACTGGATTGCGAGAAAGAGGGCTATCTCGTCATGGCTCGGGCTATCCGGGCATGCGGACTGCTCGATACTCTGCGCCTTGTCAAGGACGAAGCCTACGAACAGAAATATCAGAATGGCGAGGTCGAGGATCTGAAGAACATGCTTAACAGGGGCTTCACACAGAGCGGCAACGCCTATGCTCCGGAGCACAGGAAGTATGGCTTCACCATCCTCGCCGAGACCGACAAATTCTGGAGAGCGCAGGGACTCAGTCCCACCGACCCCGACCTGCTGGTGAAGCTGCAACAGTGGATTGCCGACCATCATCAGTATTCCGAGGAGGAGCCGTATCGAGCCGATGCTGACTATACCGACCCCGACAATCTGCTCAACCTCTGGACCACCTATCACATCCTGCCCGAGAGGCTATCGACGGACCGACTCGTGGTCCATCACAATGAGATGGGGTACAGCATCCACCAGCCCATGACGCTGGGCATCCCCGTCTGGGACTTCTATACGACACTGGGTCGCCGCCGGCTCCTAAAGATCTACGAGAGCCATGAGGCGAACGGTGTCTATGCAAACCGTTTCCCGCTCTTGGACAACGGGCGGCGGGGGACGTACCACGAATTGTCGTGCGACAAAGCCGATGCAGGATGCCGAATCATGCGTGAGGATAGTATGGCTGTCGTGACCGACGTGGTGAACGCCTGCATCTACCCGATTGACGCCCCGCTGGGCTACACCGATCGGGTGAGGACCAGCATGCAGCGCAGCCGCATCCGATATGACGGCATTACGCTCTTCCCGGAGGCGATGAACAACGACATCCGGAAGAAGGCGGCCTACGACGAGCGCTTCCAGTTCGTCTATATCCCGAAGTCGAATGTATATAGGTATTTCGACAACCTCGAGATTAACGACCAGAGTAACATGGTATATTTCAATGCCTATGGTTACGACTGGTTCAACCTGAATGCTGACGAGATAAAGTGTGTCGGGCGCTACGAGATAACCATCAAGCTGCCTCCTGTCCCGCGCAATGGTGTCTACGAGTTGCGCTACAGCGTGTTGGCCCAGCCCTCGCGCGGCATCGCACAGATATATTTCGGCACCGACCCTGACAAGCTCGCTGTGGCTGGCATTCCCATTGATCTCATGATGGAGGTCACGGATTCCCGTACGGGATGGGAGGCCGATTCGGACGACAACGATTACAACGCCGAGGTGGACAAGCGCATGCGGAACAACGGATTCATGAAGGGTGCCAAGAGCGTGTGCTTGCTGGGCAATGCCAACCAGACGGCGCGTGACGACACGCGGCAGAGCCGAAGGATCATCGTGCGCCAGTTCATGTCGGCGGCGGAGACCTACTATCTGCGTGTCAAGTCGGTGCTCGACTCAGACCGCAAGGAGTTCTATCTGGATTATTTGGAATACTGTGCCAAGGAGGTCTATGACAACCCTGAGACCTCCGAGGATATTTGGTGATGAAACATGAAACGCAAATTGATTTTCCTTTTGGCGCTCTACCCTATAATCTGGGCGGGTGCCAATCCTGCTAAGGTGGTAAGCCTGGACGGGAGTGACTGGACGCTCTCCTTCTGGCCGCAACCTGGTGAGGCAGTGATGTCGCCCCTCGAGATGAAGCGTGTCGAGCGGCAGACGATTCCGGCCACGGTTCCGGGCAATGTCGAGTTGGACCTGTTCGCGGCGGGACTCATTGAGGATCCCATGACGGGCAGCAACGTGAACAAGCTGCGCGTCTGGGAGGGCCATCAGTGGTGCTACACGAAGACGTTTGCCGCTCCGAGGCTCGACGAGGGACAGCGCGCCTGGCTCTGCTTCGGAGGTATCGACTGTCTGGCCGAGGTGTGGCTGAACGGACAGCACGTGGGCAGCACGGACAACATGCTGGTGGAGCAGATGTTCGACGTGACTCCTCTGCTGAAGCGTGGAGGGCGACAGATGCTGCAGGTCATCCTGCGCTCGTCTGTGTTGGAAGCCCGAAAGCATCTGCTGGGCAGCATCAGCATTGGCAATTTCCCAGCTGAGGAGTCGGTCTACCTGCGCAAGGCACCCCACATGTTCGGCTGGGACATCATGCCGCGATTGGTGAGTGCCGGGCTGTGGCGCGACGTGTCGCTGCGCATCACGAATCCTACGAACATCCGCGACGTGAACTACTTCACGGCCCGCATCGACGGCCATCAGGCACTCATTTATGTCGATGTCCAGGCTGACATGCCCATGGCGCGCTTCGACCACACGATGGCTCGGCTGCGCCTTGAGCGTAACGGGCGGGTAGCCTTCGAGGCCAGTCAGCGTATCTACACGCCTGCCTTTCGCTTCTTCGTCAACATGCAGGACGCCGACCTTTGGTGGCCGCGCGGGTTCGGCGATGCCGCGCTGTATGACGCCACGCTCGAACTGGTCGATGAGGCGACGGGCGAGGTGCTCGACCGGGACGAGCGTCGGATGGGCATCCGCACGGTGCGTCTGGAGCGTACTGACCTGAACCTGCCCGAGCGGCCTGGCATCTTCCGATTCTACGTGAACGGCGAGCCCATCTTCGTGCGGGGCACCAACTGGGTGCCGCTCGACGCGCTGCACAGCCGCGACGAACGGCTGGTGGACGATGCTATCGCGATGGCCGTCGATCTGAACTGCAACATGCTGCGCTGCTGGGGCGGCAATGTCTATGAGAGCCAGCGTTTCTACGATCTGTGTGACGAACAGGGACTGATGGTGTGGCAGGACTTCTCGATGGGCTGTACGATGTACCCCCAGCGCGATGACTTTGCCGAGGCCATCGAGCGTGAGGCTGTCCAGGTGGTCATGGCGCTGCGCAACCATCCGTGCCTGGTTGTCTGGGCGGGGAACAACGAGGACGACAGTGCCAGCCATTGGGGCATGGCTCACTTCAATATCAACCCCAACCGTGACCGAGTGAGCCGTGAGGTGCTGCCACGAGTCGTCTATGAGTTCGACCCTACGCGACCCTACCTGCCCAGCTCTCCCTATTATTCCGAGGAGGCCTACCGTCACGGCTGTGACGAGCGGCTCATGACCGAAGCCCATCTCTGGGGACCGCGCGGCTACTACAAGGATGCCTATTATGCCGAGGCCACGAACTGCTTCGTCAGCGAGATAGGGTATCATGGTTGTCCCAATCTGGAGAGCCTGAGGCGGATGATGTCGCCTGATGCCGTCTATCCTTGGACGGGTGACTTTCAGTGGAACGACGAGTGGCTCACGAAGTCCGTGCGCCGATTCCCTGGGCTGGGGAATACCCACGAGCGCAACGACTTGATGCTGAATCAGGTCAGAATCGTGTTCGGCAGCGTCCCGACACAGCTCGAGGATTTCATCTTTGCCTCGCAGAGCGTGCAGGCCGAGGCCATGAAGTTTTTCGTGGAGCGTTGGCGCGGCCGCAAGTTTGCGGGGAGCGACGGCATCATCTGGTGGAATCTGCGCGACGGATGGCCCATCATCTCGGATGCGGTGACCGACTACTACAACTCGAAGAAGATGGCCTACTACTACATCCGCAACGCACAGCGCGATGTCTGCTGCATGGTGTGCGAGACGGGCGACGAGCGGCGGCTGATGGTGGTGAACGATACGCCTGACGATCAGTCGGGCACGGTGAGACTCACCGACCGGGCTACGGGGAGCCTTGTCTATGAGGGGGCATTCAATGTGAAGGCCAACGCGGCCGAGATGATTGCCATCCTGCCACCCGTCGAGGGGCAGGGGGTCTATCTGATTGAGTACAGTGCAGGGGGGACGATGTTCCTCAATCATTACCTCTATGGTAAGCCTCCATATCGTCTCGAGGATTATAAGGGGTGGATGGAAGGTATCGCCCCAGTCTGAATCCCAGGCGTACAGGCAGACACTTGCGTCCTCTCCAGATGAAAAAAAGAGTGGTATTTGAGAGAGAAACGAATAACAGACAGAAATGGATATGGTAAGACTTTTGGGGGTGGATATCGGTGGCACGAAGTGCGCCGTACTGTATGGCGTCGAACAACCTAATAAATAATTGACTATGGAACAACTAATCAAGTCCTCGCTCACCGAGGCGGCCCGGGCGCTGCATCGGTTTGTGACGGCCGAAGATACGGTGGCGAGCATTGCCGCGGCAGCCACCGTCTGTGCGGACTGTCTGGCACGGGGTGGCAAGATACTCAGTTGCGGCAACGGCGGGTCATTGTGCGATGCCATGCATTTTGCCGAAGAACTTACCGGGCGCTATCGCAACTCGCGCTCCTCGCTGCCCGCCATCTGCATCAACGACCCTGCCTACATGACCTGCACGGCCAACGACTTCTCCTTCGACGAAGTCTTCAGCCGCTACGTCTCTGGCGTGGGTCGAGAGGGAGACGTCCTGCTGGCCATCAGTACGAGTGGCACTTCACCCAACGTTCTCAAAGCCGTCGATGCGGCTCGCGAGAAGGGGATAAAGGTGGTGGCTCTGACATCGCAGGGCGGAGTTCCGCTTTCCGAGCGCGCCGACATTGCCGTCTGCGCCCCTCGCTGCCCCCACTCCGACCGTGTGCAGGAGATTCATATCAAGGTCATACATATCCTCATCGAGTGTATTGAAAGAAGGCTTGACGTTTAACTGACTTCATCCTCTTCCCGCTAAAAAATACATCTTACATTTGGCTCTTCTCTCGCTTATTCTTCGCACTAAAGGCGAAGCGGCAGAGCCGAGCGCGTACCTTTGACCTTCGGTCTTAGGTACTTCCGCTCGGAAAAGCTCAAATAAATTTGGCTCTTCTCTCGCTTATTCGTACCTCTGACATTCGTCGAAAGTACTTACGCTCGGATGTGCAAAATTGAAAAACTTCGTCTTTCATTTTGCTCTTCTCTCGCTTATTCGTACCTTTGCGTTTGGAATAACGGAAAACAGCATGGCTACTTCGCTAAAGGACATCGCAGAGAAACTGAACGTTTCGAAGACTACTGTCTCGTGGACCCTCTCGGGACAGGGTGACAAAAAACATATCGGGCGCGAGACGCAGGAACGGGTGCTGCAGTGTGCTCGGGAGATGAACTATCAACCGAATCTCCTTGCGCGTAGCCTCAACTCGGGCCAGACGAATACGCTCGGGCTTATCATCCCTGATATTACCGACTCGTTCTACTCGACCATCGCTCGTCAGGTGGAGATGGAGGCTGAGAAACGGGGCTACTCGCTGATGATAGCTTCTTCCGAGTCGGACCAGGAACGTGAGGACCGCATCCTGTCGCTCTTCTGTGCCAAGCAGGTGGATGGCATCATCATCGCTCCTACTCGCCGCTCGAAGGTGATGTTGAGCAATCTTGTCAAGAGGCATTTCCCGCTGGTGACCATCGACCGATTCTTCACCGACCTGACGATGAACTCCATCACCGTGAACAACCATGACGCCAGTCGCAACGTCGTGCGCGGAATGATTAAGTGCGGCGCACGCCACATTGCCATCCTGACCACCAACCCTCACCTTTTCACGATGAACGAGCGACGTCGCGGCTACGAGGATGCCTTGCGAGAGGGGGGGCTCGAAGTGACGGAAACGCTCTATGGCGAGGTGTCCTTTGACAACTACGAAGAGGAGATTTTCGACGTCATGGACCGCATCTACCATCAGAACCCACGGGTCGATGGCTTCTTTTTCACGACCCACATCCTGGCCATTGAGGTGTTCCGCTATTTCTATGAGCGCGGTATTAACGTGAACGAGGGCTACCAGTTGGGCTGCATCCACGGCATCTCGGCCTTCAAGGCCTTGGCACCCGGCATGAGGGTGGCCCGCATGCCGGTCGAGGAGATTGGTGCGAATGCCGTGCGCATCGTGACGGAGTGTATCGACTGCGGACGCAGGCAGGAACGCCGCCCCTTCGAGCGGATGGTGCTCGAATGCACCTATCCCACCGACCTGAGTGAGATGCAGCGGGGCTATCGGAAAGCCTCACTGCAGGCTGCGACACACCGCTTCGAGAAGGACGGCTCGCTGCTCTGACCGTCGCGGGGGGCGCTCTTTTTCGTATGTCGTGCGGGGGGCTACCGGCTCATCTCGAACTCCACCGTCACATCGCCGTCGAAGAGGTCCTTGCCGCTTATCGTCCAGCCCTTCCACTTGCGGCCGTTCACGCGGAGGCTCTTCACGTAGCAGCACTCGCGGCTGGCAGCGGGAGCCAGGATGCGCAGGGTGCCGTGGGCGTGGCGCAGTTCCAAGTGGCGGAAGAGGGGAGTGCCGATGGCATACTGGTCGTTGCCGTGCTGTAGGGTGAAGAATCCCATGGCGCTCTGGATGAACCAGGCCGACATCTGACCCGTGTCGTCGTTGCCGCAGAGACCGTCGGGAGTGGGGCGGTAGTCCTCGTAGAGCACCTGGCTTACGCGTTGCTGCGTCTTCCTCGGCTCGCCCGCGTAATTATATAGGTAGAGGATGTGGTGGACGGGCTCGTTCTCGTGGGCATACTGCCCGATGTGCCCGAAGCTGCGCTGCTGGGCGCCTGGTGCGGTGGCGGTGAACAGGCTGTCCAGACGCTCCGTGAATGCCCGTCGCCCACCCATCTGGCGGATGAGGCCCTCGGGATCCTGCGGCACGAAGAAGGAGTATTGCCAGCTGTTGCCTTCGCAGAAGTCGGAGGCAAAATAGGCCGGTGCGGGGCTGAACGGATTGAAGGGGCGGCGGAACTGGCCCAGCGTGTCGCGGGCATTCACGAAACCCGTCTCGGGGTCGAAGAGGTTCTTCCACCAGCTGCCGCGGTCCAGGAACTCGCGATATTCGCTCTCGTGACCCAGCATGCGTGCTGCCTGAGCCACACACCAGTCGTCGTAGCTGTACTCCATCGTCTTGCTGGCCGAGTGAGCCTCGTGATTGAAGGGCACGTAGTGATACTTCCTATAATAGCGTGCACCGCGGAAGTCATGGTCGAAATAGCCGAAGCAATCCTTGTTGGCCGACTCCACCATGGCCTGGAACAGCGGTTCGGCAATCGAGTCGGGTACGAGTCCCTTCGCCATCGCATCGGCAATGATGGGCATGGCGTGGTAGCCCGTCATGCAGTTGTTCTCCTGTCCGGCAATGGTCCACATGGGCAGGATGCCCGAGTGGCGATAGTGCTGCAGGAAGGTGAGCATGAGGTCGCTCATCACGTCGGGGCGCAGGAGGGCAATGAG
>JAILBW010000019.1 GCA_024680695.1 Bacteroidaceae bacterium | reverse complement strand
CTCCACTATGCTTCAGACTGCGGTGCAAAGATACTCAATCCTGAAGATACGGACAAACAAAAACAGAATTTTCTTATCCTGCAATTTGACCCATTGAAACAAAGTACCACTAAACTATCCTGCAAAATGACCTATACGCCAAATTTTTTTTGAGTTTATACTCGCCGGCAAAGGTACGACAATAACCCAAAAAACGACAAGGGAAAAACCCGTCCAAAACTTACAAAAACTTACAAACCTCCGCGACAATGGCCTTCGACTCCAATTCCTGGAGCCGTAGCTCGCTACGCTTCGGCAGGCTTGAAGCCACATCTGCTCAAAAATAGACTAAGACCAGTTCAAAGCTAATTTTTAGAACCCACCTATAACTAATCAAACTAAGAACAAAAGCTATGAAGATTTCTGGCAAAATTACATGGGTTTCCCCCCTGCAGCAGGGGACGAGCCAGCGAGGCAGTGAGTGGCGCATGCAGACAATCGTGGTCGAGGAGGACGATCCTCAGGTGGCGTACCCGAACGAGGCGGCCTTTAACCTCTTCAACGACCGGATTCCGGCTGAGCCGCTGACCGTCGGGGCGCACGTAGAGGTATACTTCGGCATGCGCACGAGAGAGTATAACAACAAGTGGTACAACGAGGTAAACGTAATCAAGATTTACAAATAGACATTAATCACTGAGTTGAAAGAACGGGCGGAGAAGTATCCGGATGAAATGAGCTCAAACAATCTTCGCTTCTTCCAAGGCTCGTAAAATTCAACAAAACATGATTAGCAAGAACAAAAAGAATCAGGAAGAGAGTTTTGTAACGCTGGACGGTCTGATGACCATCGGCGAGTGTGAAAACGGATTGCACACGATGGACTTTGCGTGCTGCGAGGACGTGAGGGTGGAGCCGTTCACGGCGAAGTGCAAGGTGCAGGCGATGCGCGACGGAAACGTCTATATGACGGAGTTGCCCCCGCGCGTGCGGCGCAAGGCGCAGATGAAGCTGGCTCACAGTTCGGTATCGTACGGGGCCGACGGATACGACCGCTTCGTCTTCGTGCTACCCTCGGAGCAGCGTTGGAATTTCTGCCGACTGCTGCGCGACGAGGCAAACGAGGCGGCATTGTATGTAGCAACCGATATTCTGGGGGTGTAAAGGTATGATCTACAGAATCTATTACGAGGGCAAGCGCAAGTTTGCCCTCCCCGTAAAGAACCGCGAGGAGCTGATGGCGCTGCGCAACTCGCCCGAGAATCTGGAGAACCTGAGCAAGGCGCGTCGGGGCGACGAGAAGGCGAAGCGGGCCCTGCTGCAACTGGCGTATAACATCGGTTATGTGAACGGCCCGATAGCTGGCTGCAAGAGCATCGGGAGCTACTTCTTTCACGATGTCGATTGCTATGGGAGTGAAGAGTTAAGAGTGCAGAGTGAAGAATTAAAAAGCCTCATCTTGGCGAAACGGGACGAAATAGGGCTGAGGATGCTGGAACGCTCGGCCAGCGGCGGCTGGCACTTGGTATGCGCGCGCCTGCTGGGCACTACCATCTTGGAGAATCAGGTGCGCGTGGCGACGATTCTGAAAGTGGAGATGGACACGAGCGCGAAGGACTTGCAGCGGGTGGTGTTCTCGACCAGCGGCAGCGAAGAGGACCTGCCTTATCTGGACGACAGCCTGTTCGAGGAGCCGATGTCGGCCGAGGAGTGCGAAGCCGAGTATGAGCGCCTGAAGGAGCGTGAGCGCAGGGGCGAGGAGGATGTGCCCGCTGGGGCAAAGAAGGCGAACAAGCATTATCGGCCCTGGGAGGGCCTCACCCCTAACCCCTCTCCTATAGGAGAGGGGAACTTAGAGAGCAGGGCCATTTCTCCCCTCCCTCCCGGGCAATCGAGCGTGACAGCGTTACAGTGTGACAGTTCGAAAGAGCAAAACCCATCTTCTCCCCTCTCCCGCGGGCAATCGCGCGTTATGCGTTCAAGCGATTGGGGAGGGCTCTGCCCGACGGAGGGCAAAGGGGTCGGGGGTGAGGCTGGAAAGGTTTTTCCTACGGAGTATCAAGGCATCCCTTACAAGGACATCATCGCGAAGTACTGGGAACTGTTCAACGATGGCAAGGAGCCGCACGAGGGCGACCGCGACACGCTGACGTACCAGCTGGCCTGCGACCTGCGCCACATCTGCGGGCACAATGCCGAGTGGCTCGACCAGGTGATTCCCTGCTACGACCGCTTCCCGATAGAGGATAAGCGGAAGAAGATTCAGAACGCGCTCGCGGCCAGGGGCGAGGCGATGCCCTTCCGACTGAAGCAGGCCATCGCGGCCCTGAAGCCCCAAGCGGCCATCGCCGCCTGCGGCGGTACGCCGACCACGCCTCCGCCCATGCCCCGGAAGCTGCCGCCGCTCATCCGGTTGTTGACCCGGAACGTCCCCTCCTTCTACAAGCCCGCAGTGGCCAGCGCGGTGTTCCCGGCACTGGGTGCCCACCTGCACGGCGTGAAGTTCCGCTACTGGGACAACGTGGAGCACGAAGCCACGTTCATGCACGTCCTCATCGGCCGACAGTCGATAGGCAAAGGCTCCATCAAGAAGCCCATCGAGTACATCATGGAGGACATCCGCCAGCGCGACATCCCCAACCGCCAGCGCGAGGCCGAGTGGAAGCAGAATAACCCGGGCGCCAGGCCGAAGAAAGACCCGCGACCCACGGACATCTGCATACAGATGCTCATCGACAACCTGACGGACGCCGTCTTCAACCAGCGTGTGGTGGACGCCGACAAAAACGGCAATCGCTACATCTACACCATCGTGGACGAGATAGAGGCGCTGAAGAAGGTGACGTCGAAGGGCACGGCGGACGAGGTGGGACTGCTCATCCGCAAGGCGTTCGACAACTCGCTGGCGGGGCAGGAGCGCGTGGGCGCCGACTCGGTATCGGGCATCGCACCCCTGCGCTGGAACTTCAACGCCTCGACGACTCCGCCCAATGCGCGGAAATTCTTTTACAAGATGGTGAACGACGGTACCATGAGCCGACTGGACATCGCCACCATCATCCGCACGAAAGAGGACGAGGACGTGGCGCCCGTACTGGGCATCTACGACCACACGTTTGCCGAAGAGCTGAAGCCCTACATCGAACGCCTTGAGGCGGCCAGCGGACTCATCGAATGCCCTAAGGCCAAGCGGCTGGCACTCGACATCAGGAAGGAGAACAGCGACGCCGCACAGCTCTACGACTCGGAGGCCTACCGCACCCTCTCGTACCGCGCCAACGTGATTGCCTGGCTGAAGGGCATGGTGCTCTACGTGGCCGACGGCTACAAGTGGACGAAGGAGATTGCCGACTTCGTGCGATGGTCGGAACGGTACAACCTCTGGTGCAAGATGCTCTATTTCGGCAGGCAGCTGGAGAAGGAGATGCGCGAGGAGATGGAGATTCAGCGACATTCCGGCCCACAGAACCTGCTGGAGCTGCTGCACGACGAGTTCACCCGCGATGAGTACCACCAGATGCGGCAAAGCCAGGGACGCAGCGGCCCTGGCGACGATACCCTGCGCCAATGGGTGAAGCGCGGCCACATCTTCTACGACGCAGCCAGCGACCGATACTGCAAGACGGCGCAGTACAAAAGGAAGTATTCGTAGCCCACAGCACCCCGCTGAACGTGAACAAGAAAGCCCGACAGAAAGCCCAACCTCGAATTGGGCTTTCTTGGGGCTCTGATTGTCGTCGCGAGCACTTCCGTTCAGAAAAACACAAAAAGTTTTGGTTTTTCCCTCACTTATTCGTACCTCTGACCTTCGGTCGAAGGTACTTCCGTTCAGAAAAACACAAAAAAGTTTTGGTTTTTCCCTCACTTATTCGTACCTTTGCAGCCGTAAATCAAATTTCAACACCAAAATGGACGACTATCCGGCGGAGAATCTGAATCTGTAGGCAGTCCCCCCGAGGAAGCATCGCAACAAAAAGACTCCCGGGGCGGCGGCCCCACAAGTGCTAACCACTTAACGAAGGAGGAGAACCGATGCGAACCTATTGGAACACGACGAATGGTCTGCGCACCATCGACGAATGGCAGCCCAATTGCTGGGTGCAAGTAACATGTCCGACTCAAGACGATTCCAACTTTCTGGGACAGACGCTGGGCATTCCCGACTATTTCCTTAACGACATTGCGGATACCGACGAGCGCGCCCGTTACGAATACGACGACGGATGGGTGCTCATCATCCTGCGTATCCCGTATGTCAAGGAAGTGCGCTCCCGCACACCCTACACTACCATTCCCCTGGGCATCATCATGAAGAAGGAGATCTGCATCACTGTGTGCAACTTCGAGACGAACATGATGATAGACTTCGTTTCGTACCAGCAGAAGCGGGCCGCCGGATTCACCGACTCGGTCGACATGGTGTTCCGTATCTTCCTGAGCAGCGCCGTATGGTACCTGAAGCGACTCAAGCAGATAAACTTGCTCATCGAGAAGTCGAAGGCAAACCTCGACCACAACATCGATAATGCCGACCTCATCCGCCTGTCGAAACTGCAAGACAGCCTGACGTATTTCATTACATCCATCCGAGGCAACGAGACGCTGCTCTCGAAACTGAAGTTCAAGCTGCCGGTCGACGAACTCGACAAGGACCTTATCGAAGACGTGAACATCGAGATGAGCCAGGCGCGCGAATCGGCGGGAATATACATCAACATCCTCGACTCGACAATGGACACCTATGCCAACATCATCAACAACAACATGAGTTCCGTCATGAAGCTGCTCACGAGCATCAGCATCATCCTGATGTTCCCCACACTTATCGCCAGCCTCTTCGGCATGAACCTCATCAACGGCATGGAGAATTGGACATGGGGATTTCCCGTCGCACTGGTCCTTTCGGTCGGCGTAACAATGCTCTTTATGTGGTATTTCAAGCGGAAAACATGGATTTAACTCGCTTTTCCGCAAAAAAACGTTCTTTCATTAGGAGAGTACGATTTTTTTCCTTTATTTTGTGCCTCGTAATCCCCTAAAAGGGTAAACCAGAATACTGTAAACCATTAATTGTAATTCACAAGATGGACTCTTTAGAGACTAATGAGACTACTGCCATCGAGCAGTCTGCTGAGAAAGAAGTGACAAAGAAAATGGCCGAAGAGGCTTCCGTTGAGGAAACTCCTGCCGAAGAAGTAACTACTGCCGCCGA
>JAILBW010000045.1 GCA_024680695.1 Bacteroidaceae bacterium | reverse complement strand
GCCGCAGCGCTGCATTGCCTGGTCGAGGTTGTTGCAGGTGAGTAATCCGTAGATGACAGGTACGTCGCCATGCAGGTTCAGGTCGGCCAGACCCTGAGTGGCGCCCTGACAGATGTAGTCGAAGTGGGGCGTATCGCCGCGAATGACGCAGCCGATGGCGATGACGGCATCGACCAGTCCGCTCTTGACCATCTGCGCAGCCCCGAACACCAGTTCGAAGCTTCCCGGCACAGTCTTCACCAGAATGCGCTCTTCGCTGACACCATGACGCTGCAACGTCTCGTAGGCCCCTTCGAGCAGGCGGCCGGTGACTTCGCTGTTCCATTCGCTGACCACGATGCCAAAGCGCATCCCGTCGGTGGATGGCACCGATTTCAGGTCGTAGTCCGACAGATTGTGTAGTGATGAAGCCATAATTCATGAAAAAGGACTGCTGCGCGCAATGCACAACAGTCCTCTGTCTCTATGTGTGATTACTTTTGCAGACGCTCGATGTACTTGTCGATGTTGTTGTGCTCGAAGCTCTGCTGATATTTCTCCTTCACCTGCTTGTAGCATTCGAGAGCGCGGTCCTGCTTGTCGAGTGCCTCGAAGATCTGGCCTGCCTGAATCAGGAAGGTAGGGCTCAGCGTGTTGTTGTCGGCCTTCTTTGCAGCCTTGAGGAGTGTCTCGGCAGCCTTCTCGTTGTCTCCCAACTGTGCGTAGCAGTTGCCCAGTGCACCAAGTGCTGCGGGTGAAATCATTTCGTCGCCGGCGCCGCTGAAGTCCTTCAGCTGCTCCACTGCCTCTTCGTATTTGCCCTGCTTCTCGTAGCACAGACCGGCATAGAGGTGGGCCAGATTGCCGACCTTTGTATGTCCGAACTGGTCGGCCACTGCGAGGAAGCCCAGACCAGCCTCGTCGCCTTCGAGTGCCTTCTCGTAGTTGCCGTTCTGGAACTGCTGCTCGGCCTGGAAGATGGCCTCCTTGGCACGCTGGTTGCGCGGAGTGATGTAGAACTGGTGAATCAGAAGAGCTGCGATGATGATGGCCAAACAAGTGCCTACGCAGTAGAGAATCTTCTTCTGGTTCTTCTCAAAGAACGACACAGAAGCGGCAATGCTCTGGTCGAATTCGCTTACCTGATTTTGTTTCTTAGATTTTGCCATTTTATTTATTATATTATGTATTTACGCTAAAAGCGGCGCAAAATTACGCATTTAATTGCAGAAGATGAAATTTATGGAGCAATATTTTGTCTTTTCCCCCTTTTTTTTCGATGAAAAGATGTAATTTTGCAGGGAAATGATACTGGAACGACTGACCATACTCAACTATAAGAACATTGCGCAGGCCGACCTCGAGCTTTCGCCGAAGGTGAATTGTTTCATCGGACTGAACGGCGAGGGGAAGACGAATCTGCTCGACGCTATTCACTTCCTGAGCCTCTGCAAGAGTGCCACCACAGGGCAGGACTCGCTGGTGATTCGTCACGGCGAGGAGTTCATGATGCTCGAGGGGCACTATCGCAAGGAGGATGCCGCCGTCGAAGTGGTGCATTGCGGACTGAAGCGTGGGCAGAAGAAGGTGATGCGTCGCGACAAGAAACCCTACAAACGACTGGCCGAGCACATCGGCCTCGTGCCGCTCATCCTCGTCTCGCCAGCCGACCAGATGCTGATCGCCGGGGGCAGCGAGGAACGGCGCCGCTTCATGGATGTGGTCATCTCGCAGTACGACCGCAACTACTTGGAGTGTCTGATGCGCTACAACAAGGCACTCCTGCAGCGCAATGCACTCCTGAAGATGGAGGATGCCCAGCCCGACGAACTGCTGCTCGCCTTGTGGGAGGAGCAGATGGCACATGAAGGGGAACTGATCTATGCCTCCCGCCAACGCTATATCGACGAGTTTACCCCCCTCTTCCAGCAGTATTACGACCGCATATCGGGCGGACGCGAGGAGGTGCGGCTCCAGTACACTTCGCACTGCCAGCGCGGTCCGCTGCTCGAGATCATCCAGCGCGACAGGGCAAAGGACCTCGCTGTCGGCTATTCCCTGCATGGTGTCCACAAGGACGACATCGAGATGCTGCTGGGCGGATTCCCCATCAAGCGCGAGGGCTCGCAGGGGCAGAACAAGTCGTTCCTCATCGCCATGAAGCTGGCGCAGTTCGAGTTCCTCAAGCGTACAGGAAGCCGGACGGCACCCTTGCTGCTCCTCGACGACATCTTCGACAAACTGGACGCAGGGCGAGTGGAACAGATCGTGAAGCTGGTGGCCGGCGACGATTTTGGCCAGATATTCATTACGGATACAAATCGGGAACACCTCGACCGCATCCTCGCCACCGCCGGGATGGACCACAAGTTGTTCTTCGTCAGGGGAGGGGAGATCGACTCATGAAACGTTGTCAGGCCGAGCCCATCGGACAGATCATGCAGAAGTTCCTGCGCGAAGCAGGACTCGAGACGCCGCTCCTAGAGCATCGCATCGTGCAGGCATGGAGCGAGGTGGCGGGTGAGGTGGTGGCCTCCTACACCGGCAAGGTTTACGTCCGCAACGGCATCCTCCATGTCCAAATCCTCAGCGCTCCGCTTCGCCAGAACCTAATGATGGGCCAGTCTCTGCTGACGCAGCGCCTTAATGCGCATGTCGGGCATCAGGTCATCTCCTCCGTCCGCTTCTTCTGACTTTGTTAATTATTAGAATACCTTATATTTGCGAACAGCGTCTTTCTCAATATTTTCGGTGAAATATGTGTGCAATATAAATAATTTTATGTACCTTTGTCCCGAACAACACTCACGGGCATGGATAGACGTAACATTATTTATTATCAGTACTACGCTGCGCCTTGTGGCGAACTGGTGCTCTATTCGTTCAACGGCCGGCTGTGTATGTGCGATTGGGCCAACAGCCACGACCAGAGTTCGGCCAGCCTCGAACTGCGCCGCGAACTGAAGGCCGAATTTGTGCAAAAGCCCACCGAGGTGATACGCGAGGCTCGCCGCCAGCTCACTGCCTACTTCCGCCGCAAGACGCAGGTGCTGAAGGTACCGTTGCTCCTCGTCGGCACCGAGTTTCAGAAGCGTGTCTGGGAGTCGCTTACCACGATTCCCTACGGCAAGACCATCACCTACAGCGCTTTGGCCCGCCAGTTGGAGATGCCGGCCGCTACGCGCGCAGTGGCTAAGGCCTGTGCCGAAAACGTGCTTTCGCTTTTCTTGCCCTGCCATCGTGTAGTGGGCAAGGGCGGACAGCTGCAGGGCTACAGCGGGGGGCTCGACGTCAAGCGCTTCCTCCTCGACCTCGAGGATAACACACTCTTCATGCCTGAGTTCGAAGGGGAATTGAAGGAGAGTTGAAAAAAGGAACCCTTCAACGTCTGCTTCGCAATCGGAAGCGCCCCATCGAGCTGACTGAATTGGGAGCAAAAAGGGAGATAAAGGGCCGATTTCATCAACTTCTGAAAAAAAAGAGGGAAAAAGTTTGCAGGGTATTCAAAAATGATGTACCTTTGCACCGCATTTGAGACGAGACCCTGTCGCAAGCAACATCAAGTGTGATGTGAAAAGGAAGTTTGGGTGAGTGGCTGAAACCACCAGTTTGCTAAACTGACGTACGGGTTACCGTACCGGGGGTTCGAATCCCCCAGCTTCCGCCAGGGTGTTCTCGGATGCAAGTGCGGCGCTTTCGTCTAGCGGCTAGGACACATGCCTCTCACGCATGGAACACGGGTTCGATTCCCGTAGGCGCTACAAAGGTTAATAATCATTTCATAGTGTCGGGGTGTGATGTCCGTGTGGATCTCATACTCCTTTTCTTTTTCCTTGATGCTTAGTACCTTCTGCCGCGCTGGCCCCGAAGAACCCTTCCGATAATATTGACGAAGAAGCTTTATGAGCACAGGAGCAGCAAGGCTATCTGCGCCGCCAGGATGAGAGGGATGCCAAGGCGGAATTTCTTGTGCAGGGTCTTGTGATGCCACACCCTCATTCCCATCCATGCTCCGATGCTGCCGCCGATGACCGCCAGTCCCAGCAGCGTGGCTTCCGGGATGCGCCATCTTGACTTCTTTGCTTTCCATTTGTCAATTCCGAACGTGAAGAAGGTCACCACATTGATAGCAACGAGATAGATAATGGCAATCTGCTGTAGAGTCTGTACTATCATATTCGTTCTGTTTGTGCGATATTGCCGTAATGTTTTATGACGTAGTGAGTTACTGCATTGCGAGATATTGATGATGCTTTCTTTCGATAAACGACATTCTTCTTCATTGTACCCCAATGTCGGCCTCAAATTCGATGGCCTGCTGCGGCAGGATGCAGTCGCTTACTATCTGTACGTTGCTGCCGTCGGCATTGGGCGCAGCCGCTATCTCTACCCAGCGTTCGCCGCCCGGGAGCAGTTCGCGAAGCGAGGTGTCGGACCTGATGGGGCCTATGGCAAACCAAGCGTCGCGATAGATGGGTGCAACGCCTTCGTTGGCGACCTGCAGACGAGTGCGGCGGCCATCGGTCTCGCATTGCCTGACAACGAAGCGATAGCCAGTGGCGAGGGAACCGTCGCGGAAACGTTCGGGTGTGGCCACATCGCCGCGGGGTGCATCGTTGGCTATCATAAAGGTGATGTGGTACTTGGCAGCCTGCTCGGCCCAGGTGTGACCGTAAAGGCCGTCCGGACTGAGAAAGCTGCGCTGGTCGTTGCGCGAATAGTAGCTGATCTCCCCGCCGCAGACACCCCTTTGCCACCGAGTACCTCGTCCCACAGCGTTCCAGCACCGCTCGTTGAAGCCGCCGCCACTGCTGAGTTCATGTGTCTTGTGCATGAATGAGTCGTCGAACGCGCCGAACGTTAAGGCCATCAGTGCGCTGTCGCCCGCCACTGGAGAGTAACGCTTGTCGCCGGCATCGACCGACACCGCCCACGGGATGCCCGTCATGACGGTGTCCAGGTGCTCGAAGAACTGCTTCTGGAAGTCTTTCGATGGGAAGTTCCTGCCCAGCGCCAGCTCGGTGCCGTAGATGTGATACTCAGACCAGTGGCCGAAGCCCACCTCGAGGAAGGCCAGCCGCGCATCGTGGGCATAGCGTCGGGCGAAGTCGGCGTAGAACTGCAGAGTGAACCGTTGCAGCTCGACATTGCTCCAGTCGGCGTACCATGTCGGGCCGTCGTTGTTGGGATTCTCGGCGAAGGTCTCGGTGTAGTCCGTCCGCTGCTTGATGTAGTCGGGCACAGCTGTCGTGCCCCGTTGTCCATCCACGTCGCGACTCGACGGATACTCGTAGCGGAAGCGTGCAATCAGCTGATGGCTGCGGCTGGCCACATCGTCCAGTATGCGGTCGAACCAGCTCCAGTCGTACTCGATGGTGCCGTCCTCCCGACAACCCGTCACCACCTTGCACGGCAGGCAGTAGGCAAACTCCAGCTGGATGGCGTTGCCGTAAGTGGCATGGCGCGCTTTGGCCTCGGCGGGCCACAGCACCAGCCCCGTCATTGGCTGCGGATGAGTGATGCGTCGCGTCAGAACTGCTGGGTGCCACGACTGCGCCCTACCGACATGAGTGCAGGCAAAAATGATGATAATCAGCCACAGATATTTCCTTTTCGTCATTGTCGGAAGCTGTTTACGAGGAATTTCCTGTGCAAAGATAGGAAAGTTTCGTCTAATATTGG
>JAILBW010000179.1 GCA_024680695.1 Bacteroidaceae bacterium | reverse complement strand
CTTCGTCTTCTCGATGCCGGTCACAGTCGTGCCGCTGAGCACTACGGGAGCCTTGAACGAGCCCTTGATGAGGCTGTAGGTCACCGTGTCGTCCAGGTCGACCACTTCGCCCGTCTCGTTGTTGGCCAGCTTGAAGGTCATCTTCTCGCCTGCCTTACCTACGGCGCTTACGATCATCATGTTGTCCTTCACCACCTGTCCGCGGCCGCGGCATTCGCCGTTCACGAATACGCCCAAGGTGTAGTTCTCGGGATTCTCCAGGCCCTCCACGGTGGCTACCATCGACATATTGTCGGCGAAAGCGTGGATGTCATACTGGAAGAGATCCACGCCCATGCTGTTCTTCGCACGTATGCCTCGCCCGTTTGTTCCGCCTGGCTCATAGATGGGCGCGAAGTTCGCGTTGAAGTAGGTCGTAGAATAGTTCTCCCCGGTGGCATAATAAATGAGGCCGGCACCCTCCTTGAGTGCGAATCCGTCCACTGCGGTCCATCCTGCATCGGCCGTGTAGTGAGCCGAACCACTTTGTGTGATGATGATGTCGCCTTCAGTAGCCGTGACTTCTGGACCTAGGAATTCAGCGATGCGGCCAGCCGGGATGTCGAATTCGTAGGGGTTGTTAATCCAGTTGTAGCCCTTCTGGATGCTTAATTTCACACCATTGCCATCTTTTATTACGGCCACGGAATCCCATTTTGCGACGGTAGCTTTATTGGTCTTCACCTTGTAGGTGGCTTCGTCGGCCGTCAGGTTGGTGATGTCACCGAAGTAGCCCCAGTCCGGGTCGTTGTAGAGCAGAGCCTTCTGCGAGCGGATTTCTTCGATGTCGTTCTTTGTGGTGAATACGTTATTCACGTTTCTTCCCTCGCCACGAGTAGCCACGACGGAGATCCAGTTCCAGCCTGCAGCGAGCGCTTGCTCCATGCGAATGTTGACCGAACCACCACCCTTTGCTTTCCCGTCGTATTTGACATTGTACCACTGGGTTTGCGTGGTTACAAACTGTGGCTTGACAATGAGGTTATAGGTCTTTGTGCCGGTCTCACCGGTGTTGCCGGTACTTCCGCTTGTGGCCTCTTCCACGCTCTCCAGTGTAGCGTATGGGAAATTAGAGTAGCGGTTGCTTTGGAAGTCAACCGTCAGTTTCGTCTTGTCGAATTCATTGGCAGGATCTGTTACGGTGATGGTGGTAAGAGTTGCCGTGCCACCATTTTTTACAAGCTCGACAGTTGGGCCATCGCTGACTTTGATATCCAGACGGCTCACAATGTTCACGGTGATGGTGAAGGTATTCTGTCCCTGCGAAGCAGACGAGGGAGAGAGCGGGGAATTGAGATCTTTATTGACTTTTACGGTAACGCGCACAGAACCTTCCTTCAATGCTTTGTGTGTGGAAGCATCCACATAGTCTGTTGCACCGAATTCGTATGTCACGTCCTTCTTGGCATAGGCATCAGGTGTGTAGTTTCCAGGCCACTGGAACTTTGTCACATTCTCGATGGCTGCATAGACATCCTCGCCGATGCCCACCTCGATGGTGTTATTTTCGGCCGTGGTTGTCATCGTGGTTGGACGCACGTAGGCGGTGACGTTGATGGTGGGACACGTGCCCGCAAAGGTTTCATCCTTAGGTTTCACGGTGATGGTGTACTTGCCACCCATTGTGAAGTAGTTGGTCTGCACGTTGTAGCCGTCGGTCGGGTTTGCCGTCAAGATGAAGTCCTTCTCGCTGGCATTGTCGGGCGAGATGGTCACCTTGTCCTGCAGGTATGCCTTCAGGTCGTCGTAGGCATAGAAGTCCAAGGTGTTTATGGTACATGTGATACCTGTTACAGGAACGGCTGCAAAGGCTACGACAAAGTTAGTGGTAGCAGAAAACGAAGGAGCCTGCTGAGTCGGAGTTGGCTCGCCAATGGTCATTGTTACTTGGGCTTCTGCTGTTCCCTCCTTTTTTTGAATCTGCACCTTGTTGTTCGTATTGTCGAATACGAGCATGTCGGTGTAGTTCGTTGTCCACGTGTAGGTAATCGGACTCAGGATTTTACTCTCGCCCTTCGGCTTGTAGGTCGAACCGGTAGTTGCATCGCCTCCATACGCCGGTTTTACGTCGTTCTTGAGATCCATCGTGAAGGGGAAGTCTGCCTCCGGCTTTGAAACATTGATGGGGTTGGTTACGGATACGCCCGTCACAGCATCCAGGTTCAGCTGGAGTGGATAGGGAGTATAAGTAGCCTCGCCCATGAAGTTGATGGTCTTGGTGAACTGATACTCCACATTCTGGTAGAAGGCACGAAACGTTACCGTCTGTCCGACTTCCGAGTTGGCTTCCGTGTTGTAACCTACCACACGAAGTGCAAATACCTTTTCCACATTGGTGGCACTCGTGGGCAGATTCGTCAGCCTTGTGGCATCGGCGCGGCATTCGTCACCGATAAAGGCCGCAAGTTCCAAGCCATCGTTTGCGGTCGCCGGCGTACCATTGATGTACACCTGGGCATAGACGACTGTTTCACCATCATTGATTTCCTGATTGGTCTTCGCCGTCCAGTGCTGCGCCAGCGCCGCCATCGGCGACATCAGCGCAAGGGTTAATAAAAACTTCTTCATGTTTACCATAATTAAAGGTTGTTAAAAAATGAGTTAATGTTGTTCTCGAAGTGGATTTGTGTTGTTCTCTTTCTGCCTTTTTCGTGCGTTTTTTTATTGTTAACATCGCAAAATTACGAAACTTTCCACACATCTGCAATGAGTTTTCTTAACTTTTTTTTGTAATTTTAATCCTTTTTTAAGCTTTTCCATTGTAATTTTCACTCTTTTTTACTTACCTATCCACTGAATCACAGTGACTAAGGTTTGCAAATTTTGTCGCTGTGAAAAAATGTTTTTTCCTCTTGCAAATTGCGGCTATTTGGGATTTTTTATGTACCTTTACGTCGAATTTAACGATGAAAAGACCACAGATGAGAACAACTACAGCACTTTTTGCGCGTTTTTCCACGCCTTGTTGCATTCGTTTTTGTGCGATTGCCGCCTTATTGATGGGTGGGCAGACGCAGGGCTATGCCGAGGAATCGTTGGATAGCCTCTATCGCGAAGTGTCTAATCAACAGCAAGTTGATTCGCAAATCGCCAATCGTATCATGCTCCTTCTGGATGCCGAGGGCGTTACGGACAGCCTCATTCGCTTTGACCGGAATACATCCGACGAAAAGATTCTCGAGCAGCTGCACTTCAATATGAGTCTTTACTACTATGACGTTGTGTCTCAGATGACTGCGGCCCTGCAGGCAGCGCGTCGGGCGGAGTCGTACGCGCGCAACGAGTGCGATACATCTATTATTATTGAGGCATTGGCCATGCAGGCTGTGGCCGCTTCGCGCATGGGACAGCTGGAAACGGCTCTTGCCGCTGCGCGCGAAGAGATGCGTTTTGACAGTATTATGTGCGACGCTTCAAACATGGCGCGCACGTTTAACATCCTGGCTGGCTTGAGTTTACAGGCCGACCGGCTGGACGATGCAAAGAAGTACATCAACAAGGCCATCGAGGTGGAACGTTCGTTGCCCGACAGCTCGGCACTTAGCATTCGCTATGGGTTGGCAGCCGAGATTTACACGAAATGCGGTGAACTCGGACGAGCGCTGGACTATGCACAAAGGGCCTACGAACTGGACCGTGTCGCCGGCGACGATGTGAAGACGGCGCGTCGGTTGGCGCAAATGGCCGACATCTATGCCGCGCAAGACGATGGAAACCACGCAGAAAGCCTCTACCTCCGCGCAATCGAGATGCTGCGCACAGCCGGAGAGCAGAAGTCGCTCGCCATCACGCTGAAGCAGGTCGGTAGCCTCTATCTGAAGAAAGGCCGCAACCGCGAGGCGCTGAATGCCCTTGGGGAGTGTGAGAGCATCTGCCGAACGACGCATAACCGATTCATCCTGCAAAAGGTGCTGAAGCTGCTGTCTGAGGCCTACGAAAAGACTGCGCCGCAGGAGGCGTTGGCTTGCCTCCGTGAGGCCTTCCTGCTCAACGACAGCCTGCACAGCGAGAAGGCCGAGCAGATGGCAAATGAAATCAGGTTGCTGCGAGACGGGGACCTGAAAAGCGAGACGCCACATCCCTCGAAGCCTTTCCTTACATTTTCCAATGTGATCCTGTTCATTCAGTTCATCATCGCCATCGCTTTCGGCATACTTCTGGGTATGAGGTCTGGGCGCAGGAAGGAGGAAAAACGTGCGGAGGAACCTGCGCCCGATGCCGACTCGACGGAACAGGGCGAAGAAGCGCCCTCCTATGCGGCGCGCGACTTGGAGTTCCTGGCAAAGGTGTCGGAGGTCTATGAGCGAAGCCTGGAGCGTCATCGCATGGGCATCGACGAACTGGCATCGGAGATGTGCATGAGCCGCTCGCAGTTCACTCGCCGCATCTTGTCGGCTACCGGCACATCCGCCAATACGTATTTCAACCGCCTGCGCCTTGAGAAAGCCACTCGTCTGCTGAAGGATAGCGATAAGCCCATCGGCACCATCGCCTACGAATGCGGCTTCGACGACGCTGCATACTTCTGCAACCTCTTCAAGAAGTTCTATAATGTGACGCCCATGCAGTACCGCATCATCCCCACGAAGGAGGCGGAGCATTGAGGATGAGGTTCGGTTCCGATTTGTCCGTGGTCAATAAATGAAACGGACACGGATCGGACGGATCTAAGCGGATAAATCCTCCCCCGGACAGCAATCCCTCTCTGTGATTTTTTTCCGAAAAAAAACCTACATCTTACACTTTTTCGTGTCAGATGGTTGAAGGCCAAGCGTTTAGATGGGTGTAGGTTTTGGTGTAAGCAAGGCAAAAGGTGTAGGTTTTGCCTACACTTTGCCCTGCTTGTTTTCATTGACCATTGACCATTGACCGTTGGCCATTGACCGTTGGCCGTTGACCATTGACCATTGACCGTTGGCCATTGACCATTGACCATTGACCGTAGGCCGTTGACCATTGACCATTGACCATTCTTGGACAAGCCAAGCGTTAGAGCCGAGCGGAACATTAACCGACTTCGTCCTCAGCCTGCTTGCTGTTGTATACGTTTCTGCTTGCTGTCGCATCGGCTCCTGCTTGCTGTCGCACCTTCACTTGCTTGCTGTGGTGCCTGTTATATATTGCTGTCCGGGGGAAAAGCGCCGAAGGGGTGTCAGTCCACAGGCAGCGGCGGGCGTTTACCCTCGGCTTGTGGTCTGACACCCCTTCGGGGTTCCTTTCTTCGCCATTCTACAGCACACCTTGTGCCATCATGGCTTTGGCAACCTTCATGAAGCCGGCGACGTTGGCACCCTTCACGTAGTTGACATAGCCGTCAGGCTCTGTGCCGTACTTGACGCAGTTCTGGTGGATGTTCTCCATGATGGCATGGAGACGAGCATCGACTTCCTGCGACGTCCAGCTCAGGCGCTCGCTGTTCTGCGACATTTCCAGTCCGCTCACGCTTACGCCGCCGGCATTGGCAGCCTTGCCCGGAGCGTAGAGTATCTTGGCCTCCTGGAACACGCGGATGGCTCCGGGTGTCGAGGGCATGTTGGCTCCTTCGCTGACGGCAAAGACGCCGTTGGCAACGAGTGCCTTGGCAGCCTCCTCGTTAATCTCGTTCTGCGTGGCAGAGGGCAGTGCGATGTCGGCCTTTTCGTTCCAGGGCTTTGCACCTGCCACGTATTTTGCCGTCGGATACTGCTCGGCATACTCCTTGATGCGGCCGCGGTAGATGTTCTTCAGCTCCATGATGTAGTCCAGCTTCTCGCGGTCGATGCCGTCGGGATCGTAGATGTATCCGTCGGAGTCGCTCATCGTGAGCACCTTGCCGCCCAGCTGCAGCACCTTCTCGGCCGTGTACTGTGCCACGTTGCCGGCGCCGCTGATGAGGACGTTCTTGCCCTTCAGCTCAATGCCGCGCGTCTTGAGCATCTCGCACAGGAAATAGACGTTGCCGTAGCCCGTTGCCTCGGGACGGATGAGTGAGCCGCCAAACTCGAGGCCCTTGCCCGTGAGCACACCGCTGAATTCGTGCGTCAGTTTCTTGTACATTCCGAACATGTAGCCCACTTCGCGTCCGCCCACGCCGATATCGCCGGCAGGTACATCTACGTCGGGACCGATATGGCGCGTCAGTTCGAGCATGAAGGCCTGGCAGAAGCGCATCACCTCGGCGTTCGACTTGCCGCGGGGCGAGAAGTCGCTGCCACCCTTGGCTCCGCCCATGGGGAGCGTGGTCAGGCTGTTCTTGAATGTCTGCTCGAAAGCCAGAAACTTCAGGATGCCCAGGTTTACGCTGCTATGGAAGCGAATGCCCCCCTTGTACGGGCCTATCACGTTGTTGTGCTGTACGCGGTAGCCCATGTTCGTCTGGATGTTCCCCTTGTCGTCCATCCAGTTCACACGGAACTGATACACCCGGTCGGGGATGCACAGGCGCTCGATGAGGTTCACTTTGTCGAACTCGGGGTGCTTGTTGTATTCCTCCTCGATGGTGTTCAGCACCTCTTCCACTGCCTGGTGATACTCAGGCTCGTTAGGGAATCTCTGCTTCAGATTCTCCAATACTGCTTTTGCATTCATACGCTTTGCTTGATGATGAGTTACACTTCGTTGATTGCTTTTCGAGTGCAAAGGTAAGCAAAAACCATGAGGTGACAAACAACTCGTCGGAAAATGTTGCAAAAGCGTTACAATTTGACATAAATCAAGTCTGCGCGGCGCTTTTACTCTACTTTCGCGGCGATAGCTTCGCCGAAGAGGTCGATGCCGTGGAGTATCTTCTGCAGATACTCGTCGCGGCCCGATACGTCCCAGCAGTAGATTTCCCATGTGCCCATCATCAGGCCCATGAAGTGCGCCTTCGTGATGTTCTTCAGGCTGAACTGCGTGAGACGACCGATGACGTCGTCGGCACCGAGTCCCTCCTTGCGCCGCTTGCCGCCAGGCCAGTTGGTGCCGCAGGGCACTTGGTCGAAGCCCGCTTGGTCCAGCTTGTAGAATGTCTCGAGCCGTATGCGCTCGTAGGTGTCGTTCGTCGCCAGGTCGAAGCCTCCTGCCGCGCTGTCGTAGAACCAGTTCTGCTGTACGACACTCTTCGGGCAGCGATCGAAGAAGTCGTCGGACGTCCAGGCATAGTCGCTCCACATCCAGGGGCGAGCGCCTGCCTTCTCTACTTGACCGACGATGTGCAGGAAGTCCCGCCACCAGTACTCGCCCTTGCGCACGCAGATGTAGTGGAACTTCTCGCCCTCCTGAAACGAGGCGCGCTCTTCGTCGAAGCCGACGTGAAAGAAGCGTGGGTGGCCAAAGATGTCTGCCACGTCGCGGATGACATCCTCGCACATTCGGTAGTAGGGCTTCGAGGACACCATGTGGCTGTAGTCGCCCATCCAACCGTTGTGCGTCGTCGAGAAGTTCAGTTTTGGTATCACCTCGAAGCCCATCGCGTTGAGCCGCTGTATCTCGGCCTGCATGCGCTCTACGCTCCAGCTGCCGGGGACGGCCAACTCGGGATGGCTGGGGTAGAAGAGGCCTTCGCCCAGGTCGAGTACAATCATGTTGATGCCCTTGCCCGCCGCATGTTCGGTGACGCGCTGCCATTCCTCGTCGGTCCAGACGAGGTGCGTCTCGGGCTTCACGTCGAGTAGCATGCGCCCCTCCTCGCTGAGTCCTCCCATGCGCTCGGTGGGGAAGTCGCACCACATATTGCTGCCCAGATGGAGCAGCAGGGCGCGTATCTCGCCGAAGGCAGGTGCTACGCTTTGCGCGGCGGCTTGTGGAATGCGGATGGTCTTCTTCTCTTGTGTGCAACTGGTGCCGATGCCCAGTGCGGCCAGGCTCATTGCGCCTTGGCTCAGGAAATTACGTCTGTTCATTGTCGGGAGTTTGTTTAGCGGTTAGGGTTTAGCGGTTAGTGGTTAGCGTTTAGCGGGTCAATGTTCAATGTTCAATGGTCAATGAAATTAATGGTCAATGGTCAATGTTCAATGAATAAAAGCTATTGGGGGTGCATAGCTTTCAGCTTGCGCTGGCTAATGTGAATACGCTGATTTCGGCTGTCGGGTCGGCTTCGAGGAGGGCGGTGGCACAGGCGATGAGGGTGGCGCCCGTGGTTATCACATCGTCCACCAGCAGTATGTGCTTGCCGCGCAGGTGATTAGGTATGTCGGCAGTATAGATGCCTTGCGCATTGGCCCTCCGTTCCTTGGCTCCGAGGTGCGTCTGGCTGGGGCGTCCCCCCTTGCGGCGCAGCAGACGCTCCACTGGCCGGTCGAGTTCGCGCGCCATCCCGCGGGCGATTAACTCGGCCTGATTGTAGCCACGCTTCAGCTGTCGCATGCGGCTCAGCGGCACGGGAACGAGGATGTCGGTCCATTCCGGCAGCGCAGTCGCCTGCAACTCCCGCCCTCCCCAACGTCCGAGCTCCTCGGCCAGTTGCGTGTAGCCCTGGTACTTGATGCGCATCAGAATGTTATGGAAGGGCGAGATGTGGCGATAGATGAAAAGTGTGCTGCCATAGACGGCCGGAAACGAGGGCCATAGTCGGCGCACAATCATGTTGTCGTCGATGCGCTTGATCGGGTAATGCGGCCATTGCGCACTGCATGCTGCACAGACGAACGACTCGCCCTGCACCATCCGCTCATTGCACACAGGACAGGTGCGGGGCAGAAGCAGTGCGGCCATGTCGGCAAGCAGCGTGCGGCTATGATGCAGGATGTTCATGGGGCCAGAGGGATGTGAGTTGCTTTTCCGCGCACGATGCGAGCCAGTTCCTGCGGCGATGTGGTGACGGGGCCGTCGATGAACTCCGGGATGTTGTAGCTGCGCATGAGCTGGCGATGGTAGAGCGGGTCGCGGGCAGGCAGTTCGAACGGCTTCGTCATCCGCCCGTCCTTGCCGACATGGGCGAAGAAGGGGCGCGTATAGTTGCCGTCGTCGCGCCGACTGCTGAAGACAATCCACCGTCCGTTGCGGCTCCACGAATGGTAGCTCTCCACCTGCGGGCTGTTCACTTCGCTCAAGGCGCGAGCCGTCTCCGTCGTGAGATCCATCATCCACAGGTCGGCATCGCGGTGCCAGATGTGGAAGATGCCGTGTCCGCCCAGCGTGAAGAGCAGCCATCGTCCGTCGGGCGAGAGGCGGGGCAGGGTGGCGCTCTTGCCTTGTGCAGCAGCGTCGAACACGATGCGCGGCGGTCCGAAGGTGCGGCTCTTGAGGTCGAAACTGCGCGCTACGAGGTTGTAGCGGAGGCGCGTATAGTGGCGCACCATGTCCTGCTCGCGGGGGAGCAGGGAGTCGGTCGGCGTATAGCGTGCGGCGCAGTAGTATAGCGTCGTGCCGTCGGGGCTCCACCACGGGAAGCAATCCAGCTCGTCGCTGTCGCGCGGCAGGGCGATCACTTGGCTCTGCTCGATGTCGTAGAGGATGAGGTCGCTATACGTGTCCAGCACCTCCACCTTCTGCATGTTGCGGGTGTGGAAAAGCTGGCTCGTCAGGTTGGTGCTGTAGGCGATGAGCGGTGCGGTGGGATGCCAAGCGGGATACACACCGGCGCTCAGCAGACTGTCACACTTCAGGTCCACCTTCTGCAGGCGACCGTCGTAGGCTACGATGGTGCCGCCGTACGACTGCCTCACATGGAACTGCATGCGCTGCGGATTGTATTGCTGGAAGGCGTGGCAGTTGATACACTGGCCGTTCCGTTCGTCGCTGTTTATCATGTTGCCGTAGATCACCCGCTCGTCGTAGTTCTCGAGATTGCGCTGGCAGATGGTCAGGTCCTCGTAGGCGACGTAGGAGGGTGCGATGAGGCGATAGGCCAGATAGGGAGTGATCGAGTCCGGCGCAACGTGGATGCGGAAGGGGCGCAGGCGCTGCCATCCGTCAGTCCGACGCAGGAACACCTCGGCCGTAATGTCGCCCGGACGGGAAGTCAACTTGCGCCACGACTTGACGGAGGGACAGACATCACAACCGCCGAAGACGTAGGAAACGCCCTCGGCCGAGAGGCGGGTGACAAGTTCCTCTCCCTCGTCCTCGATGTGGAAGCGGAGCGGCGCGATGTTTGGCGGCACAGTCACCTCCGCATAGTCGGGATAGATGCGCGGCGCGGCATCGGATTCGGTGAAGTCCTGCGGCACGCTGCTGCGATGGCAGCCGGCAAGGACGAGGAGCGGGAGCAGACAGAGGAGACGCTTCATCTTCATGCGGTTTTCAGTCCTCGGACGAGGAAGTAATAGTAGTAGAAGGTATGGCCGAAGCGGGGGCGGAAGGCCGCTTTCTTCTGCTCCAGCGTCATCGCGCCGCACTGGTCGTTGAAGCGCATGAATTCCTCGTAGGTCTGTCGCACCTCGGGATCAAACGGCATATGGCTCGTATCGACCGTCCGTTCGAGTTGTCCGTAGAGGAAGGCCGCCTCCTGATAGTGGCGCGGGATGCCGCTTTGGGCATGCGTCTCGACATAGTCGAAGAAGCGTGGCCAGAAGCTGGGAATGTCGCGCGTCAGCATGGCGCACAGCAGGTTCAACTCTTGGCGCAGCGGGTCGTCGCTGTGGGGGCTTTGGGCGAAATAGTCGAGCAGATAGACCTCCACCTGCATGCGGTCGGTGTCGAGTCGGTCGCGGCGATCCATCAGTCGGCGGATGAGTCCCATCTCTGCGTCCTCGGCAATGCGCTCCGGCTGGTGGAGGAACTCCCTGTATCGGCGGGCCCATCCGCGATGGTGGCGCGTCTGGCCGAGCAGGTCGAGGTACTTTCGTGCCACCTCATAGTCGCCGTTGAGCAGGCTCGACTTCACCATCAGCCGCAGCCCCTCGACGTTCCATCCCACTTCTATGCCTTGTTCGATGCACCACCGGTAGCAAAAGTTCTCGAGCCCGTAGTGGTAGTAGAGACTCTTGCCGTTCACCTGCGAGATATGTACGAGCCAGGGAGCCTGAGGCGGGGTGTCGCCCTCGCGATAGTGGAACACCTCGTCGCCGGCGCGCCCCAGTCGGAAGAGCGCCAGGTTGCGGTTCATCACCATGATGCGAGTGGGGCCTTCGGTGGCCGGCTCGCGTGCGATGCGCAGCACCTGCTCCCAGTCGCCCTCCTCGATGGCGCGGCTCTGGCGAATCTCGCGGTGGAAGTTCTCGTCGGTGTACCACACCCGCTTCACGCCCCAAAGGGCGACGGCCACGCAGGCAAGGGCGACGGCGGCCTGCTGCCACTCGCGGGTGAGCCATTTGGCAGGCTTCAGGCGAAGGAGTGCGACGAGCAGCAGGGAGAGCGCCAGAGCGTAGTAGGGCAGGCGATATTGTGGAAAGTCGTCGGCGTTGATGCCGAAGGTGGGCATCGCGGCCACGTAGAGCTGCGACCGCTCAACCTGCGTAAAGACGTGCTGATAGGCTATCTGCGGCACAATCAGTATGGCGGCTGTGCCCAGTACGATGGCGAGCAGCGACTGCCGCTTCGTTTCGCACCCGTCTCTCCAGAATGGACTCATCATCAGCGCAGTAGCCGCGAACGACCAAGCTCCCAGCAAGAGGTAGCCGACACTTGCGCAGACAAGCATCCACACTTGCGCAAGCAGGACGCTCTGCTTGCGCAAGCAGAGGCCGACGCTTGCGCAAGTAAGAGCGAGCGTCACGCCCAGCGTGGGCACCATCATGTGGCCCGGCAGTTTCTGGTAGTAGAGCCAGTAGCCCGTCTCGGCCATGCAAGCCAGCAATGCCAGCGGTACGAGCAACGCCATCAGCCTCCACCAACCCTCTAGGCGACCCAGACGAATCACCATCGCGGCGCTTGCCCACCACAGCAGGAAGAGCAGGAGGAACGTCTCGGAGGCCGAATGGAAACAGGTGGTCGCCAGACAAGCCAGCCACGACAGCGTGCCGCCCGGATAGATGGCGAGCGTCTCCAGGAAGTGGCGCGAGAAGAGAAACAGGCTCAGCTCCTGCGCACGGAAGAGCACATCACCCTCGCGGCTCACCAGCACGGTGCACATCAGCGCCACAGCGAGCGGAAGCAGGCAGGCTTTCGCGGCCCTTTTACCCAGTTTTTGCATGTTCTGCAGCATGAAATCGCGTTCTTTTTGCCCCAAAGTTACAAATAATTGTGCGAAACTCGCCGAAATCCGCAAGAAAACTTTAACTTTGCAGTGCGCCTTGCGCGCGCATATATATATAAAGGTAGAAACAAACGGAAAACTAAACCATACGACAATGATGAACAAGAGACATCTTCTGTCTGCACTTTTCGTGTGCGGCATGACGCTGGCTTACGCGCAGACAAAGACCGAGCGATGGCTCGATCCGAACGTGAACCGAGTGAACACCACCCAGAACCACAGTTCCTATTTCGCCTACGAGACGCAGGACCTGGCCCGGCAAGGCGAGAAGGGAAAGAGTGGCCGCTTTATGTCCCTCGAGGGCAAGTGGCGCTTCAACTTCGTGGTGAACCACAACGAGGCGCCCCAGGGCTTCTATGCCCCGAAGTTTGACGACTCGCAATGGGAGGAGTTTCCCGTGCCCGGACTCTTCGAGATGAATGGCCACGGCGACAAGATATACAAGAATGTGGGCTACTCATGGGCCACGCAGTTCGCCAATAACCCACCCTACGTCGAGGAGAAGAACAACTATACGGGCTCGTATCGCCGCGAATTCCTGATTCCTGCCGCATGGAAGGGCCAGCAGATCATCATGCATGTCGGCTCGGCCACCAGCAATCTCACCGTTTGGGTGGATGGCAAGGAGGTGGGCTACAGCGAGGACTCGAAGATGGAGGCTGAGTTCGACCTCACCCGCTACATCACGCCGGGCAAGCCCGCAGTCATCGCCATGCAGGTGATGCGCTGGTGCGACGGCTCGTATCTCGAAGACCAGGACTTCTGGCGCTTCACCGGCCTCGCCCGCGAGGTGTATCTCTATGCCCGCCCGCAGACGCATGTCAGCGACCTCTTCATCGTGCCCGACCTCGTGAACAACTATCGCGACGGCGAGCTCAGCATCCGTGTGCAGACGGCAAAGGCCAAGGGCAAGACGCTCGCCTTCTCACTCGTCGATGCCGACGGGCGCGAGGTGTGGCAGCAGGACGCGAAGATTGCCGCCGACGAGACCGTCGTGAAGGCTTCCCTCACAGCGCCGAAGCAGTGGAGTGCCGAGATTCCCTACCTCTATACGCTCTACACGACACTCACCGACGGAAAGAAAGTGATTGAGGTGATTCCGCAGCGCGTAGGCTTCCGCAAGGTGGAGCTGAAGGAGCAGCAAGTGCTCGTGAACGGAAAGCCCGTCCTCTTCAAGGGCGTCGACCGCCACGAGCTGGATCCCGACGGTGGCTACGTCGTGAGTGTGGAACGCATGGTGCAGGACATTCAGGTGATGAAGCAACTCAACGTGAATGCCGTGCGCACCTGCCACTATAGCGACGATCCGCGCTGGTACGACCTCTGCGACAAGTACGGCATCTACGTCGTGGCCGAAACGAATATCGAGAGCCACGGAATGGGCTACGGCGACCGTACTCTGGCCAAGCGGACCGACTACGAGAAGGCACATCTGGAGCGCACCCGCAACAATGTCCTCGTCCAGAAGAATCATCCCAGCATCATCTTCTGGAGCCTGGGCAACGAAGCGGGCTACGGACCGAACTTCGAGAAGGCATACGACCTGGTGAAGCAGATGGACCAGAGCCGTCCCGTACAGTACGAACGTGCAGGACAGACGGGCAAGACGGACATCTACTGCCCCATGTACTACGAATATGACAACTGCGAGAAGTACCTCAAGAGCGGCAACCCGCGTCCTCTCATCCAGTGCGAGTATTCCCATGCAATGGGCAACAGCTGCGGCGGATTCAAGGAGTACTGGGACCTCATCCGCAAGTATCCCAATTATCAGGGCGGATTCATCTGGGATTTCATCGATCAGGCCGTGCGCGGCAAGAGCAAGGTGACGGGCCGACAGGTGTGGCTCTACGGCGGCGACGAAGGACGCTATCCCGCCAGCGACCATAACTTCAACTGCAACGGCGTCATCCAGCCCGACCGTCAACCTAATCCGCATGCCTACGAAATCGGTTACATCCAGCAGAACATCTGGGTGAAGAATATCGACCTCAAGGCCGGCTCGGCAGAACTGTACAATGAGAACTTCTTCCGCCCCATCGAAAATGTGGCCGCAGTAGTCACTCTCAGCGTGAACGGCGAGGTGGCCTACACCTTACCCCTGCCGCAGGTGCCGGCCGTGCAGCCGCAGCAGACGGTGAAGCTCGACCTCAACCAGCTGGGCAGCATGAGCGAGCTGCGCCAGTTCCTCGACCAGAATAAACGCAAGGAAGTGACTGCCGACATCGAATTCCGCCTCTTGCGCGACGAACCGCTGCTCAAGGCCGGCCATGTGGTGGCCCGCCAGCAGTTCATCCTCCAGCCTTATTCGTTCGAGAGCTTGCTTTCTTTCGACGCATCGAATGATGCTTCGAAGACCATCACGGTGGATTCCATGCTGGCCTGCTACACGATGGAAGTTGCAGGCCTCTCTGTGACGGTGAACCGCCGCACGGGTCGTCTCGACTATCTCGATGTGGACGGACATCCGATGCTTCAGGACGGCTTCTCCGTCGTGCCTAACTTCTGGCGCGCACCCACCGATAATGACTACGGCGCAAAGCTGCAGCAGAAGTTTGCCGTATGGAAGAATCCCGAGATGAAGCTGAAGAAGGTTGACTGTCAGACGGTAAATAAAGAAGTACAGTCCATCAACGTGGAGTACGAGATGCCGCAGGTGAAGGCCGTACTGAAGATTTCTTATTCGCTCAACGCCAGAGGCTTCTTGGTTGTGCA
>JAILBW010000175.1 GCA_024680695.1 Bacteroidaceae bacterium | reverse complement strand
GGCATCATGTAGGCTTATGTAGGCTTTATGTAGGCTTTATGTAGGCTTTATGTAGGCTTTATGTAGGCTTGGAATTTTGTAACTTTTTGTACTACAGAAATTTACAGGCATTTTATGTAGGCATGTAGGCTGTTTGGGCATTTTCAAAAAAAAATTTTCGTCAAAACAGGTACGAATTTCAACAAAAACTTGCGCAAGCAAGGCGATTTGTCAAGGCAAGAAAAGGTCTCTGCTTGCGCAAGCAGAGCCGTTTGCGACAGCAAGCAGAGGCAGATGCGACAGCAAGCAAGGACGGTTGTCTGCGCAAGTATCTGAAGTAGGAATGCGGTGTATGTATGTAGGTTTCCTCAACTCATTGTCAGGCTGATTGTCTGTTGCCATATCCTCACCTTCATTTTTTTTCGTTTTCGCGTAGTTTTTTGTACCTTTGCTGCGTCTAATGGATGTGGGATTCAACAACAGACATCACAATGAACCAGTTAGAACAATCGTTTGAAGAAATGCTGAAGGCGCAGAAAGACACCATTTATACGGTGTGTTACATGTTTTCGAAGGACGAGGATGAGGTGAACGACCTCTTTCAGGAGGTGCTGATTAACCTGTGGAACGGCTTCGGTGGTTTCGAGAACCGCAGCAGCATCCGCTCATGGGTTTACCGTATTGCCCTGAACACCTGTATTTCTTATGACCGGAAGAGGCGTCGAACGCCTACGGAAAGGCTGAACATGAACATCAACATCTTTGAGGACCGCGATGAGGATACCCGTCAGGTGGATATGCTGCATAGGCGTATCTCCAAGCTTCAACCCTTTGACCGTGCTATTGTCCTGCTGTGGCTGGAGAACCTCTCGTACGAGGAGATTGGCCAGATTGTAGGTATCACCGCCAAGAATGTCAGCGTACGTCTGTTCAGAATCCGCGAGCAATTAAAGAATACGTCTAACGATTAACACTCAACCCATTATGAAAAGTAACGAGAGTCTTGAATTGGAGGAGTTGCGCCAGCAGATGGCAATTCTGAAGCAGAAGTTGCAGCAGCAGGAGATACTTAACGAGCGTATGACCATCAAGGCCAAGGAGGCGCTGCAGAAGGATGTTGATATGATCACCAGAGGAGCTAAGTTCGCTTGCTTTATGGCTATAGTCCTGGCTATCTCACTTTATTTCCTGGAGGTTAAACGCTTAGGGTTCTCTATACCTTTTTGGATATTTTCATCCCTTTATATGCCACTTCGGTTGTTATACCATCATTGGGACAGGAACAAGCTGTGTCAGAAAGATCTATTTGAGGATAATCTGGTTGAGGCTCAGAAGAATCTGCTTATAGCCAATAATCATTTTACCAAGTGGTTTAAGTATGATTTGATTCTGAACATTATTTTTCCGATATGGCTTATATGGGAGATTTACCTGAAATTCAATACAACGGGCCCGCAGTTTAATTATGTCGCTCTTATTGTAATAGCACTTCCGTTAGGGTTCCTCCTTTTCTTATGGAGTTATTACAGTCGTAAGCGTCTGTTCAGGGAGGCCCTTGACAAAATTGCCGAACTTGTCGATGAGGATGAGGCAGTTGACAACCTGCAACCTAACAACCTGCAACCTAACAACCAGCCACCTCACAACCTGCCACCTCACAACCTGCCACCTCACAAAACTGTAGCTTGCGAAAGTTGAGTTTCCTACTTCGTCTCGGGCGGATTGGGCAGGATGTACGGCTCGTTGTACTTCTGGTTGTCCTCGGCATCGGGCTTTCCCACACCCTGCTCCATGAGCCGCTTCAGCTCAGGGAAATAGCTGCGATAGATGGCACGCGGCAGTACGCCGTGAAGTTTGCAAAGGCTTGCCGCCATGCCTACCACTTCGCCCATCATGCCAGTGGTGCGCATCACGCGGATGCTGCCATGCGCCACATGAGTGACGCTGATGCAACGACCCGCCATGAAGAGGTTGTCGACGTTGCGCGAATATAGGCAGCGATAGGGAATGGGATAGGGGTGGATGTTGGTGTTGCGATTGATGGTCTTGAACTCCCGCCCAGGGAAAAACTCCGAGTTGCGCGGATCGGGATAGTGCAAGTCCATCGGCCAGCTCATGGCAGCGGTGCCGTCCTCTGGGAGCACATAGCGGGTGACATCGTCCTGCTTCAGGATATAGTCGCCCATGAGGCGCCGGCTTTCGCGCTTTCCCGAGATATATGCCACCCAGCCCAGGCGTCGCTTTGCGTATCCGAGCGAGTCGGGCATGTGGTGCTTCAGGTAGCTCCAGTTGGCATAGATGACCAGCATTCCATAGTCGCGCACTTGCTCGAAGTGGCGCGTCTTGTCCGTCGTCATGCCCGTCTCCCAGGTCCACTCCCCCATCGTCACCCGCTCGCAGGATGCGTCAGTGAAGTGCATTCCGTAGTCGAAGTCGGGGAACGAGGAGGGCTTCTCGTCCTCCACCGAGTACCACATCACCGAAGCGCCAAGTGTGTAGTCATCAGCCACTTCTGGTGCGCGCGATTCATGGAACTCGTTGCGTGCCTCGCGCCCCATCCGATAGTCGGCCCCAGCAAGGAATCCCACCGTACCGTCGCCCGTGCAGTCGCAGAAGAGCGGAGCCTCGAGCCGAATCTCCTCGCCAGTCTCGATATGCTGTGCCGTCACCGAGCGTATCCGGCCGTCGGCCTTGTCCACACGATTGACATGGAAGTTCGTGAGCAGCGTGATGCGCGGTTCATGGGTCACGAATTCCATCTTGCGCTCGTCCTCGTAGTATTCCGCAGGCTTGGCATTGCCGCCGCGTCGCGGATTGAACTCCTTCTGCAGGTCGCCCAACTTCTTGTAAGGCCCCACGCCGATGCGCCCGCTCATGTGGACACGAATCTCCGAACTGTTGTTTCCGCCCACGACGGGACGGTCGTTCACCAGCGCCACGTTGAGTCCCAGCCTCGCAGCCGAAGCAGCCGCACTGATGCCCGCAGTGCCTGCACCACAGACGACGAGGTCGAAAGTGCCCCGCAGCGGTGCCACATCCGAGAGGTTCAGCATGCGACGACGCATGGCCGTCAGCGCATTCCCCTCCTGTGGCGGCACGTCAGAGGCATCGGTGGTGAGGTAAATGGCATCCACACGACCGTCGAAGCCCGTCAGGTCGTGCAGCGCCAGCCGCATCTCGCCCTTGTCGGCCTTCACGCTTCCCGCTTCCTGCCACAACCAGGCGTTCCCGCTGGCGCCCAATGGTTTGCGTGTCGTCTTCCGCCCATTGACGAGCAGGAAGAACTTGCCGGGTCCCTCCCCTTCGTGCCAAGGCGAAGTCCAGTTGAACGTGCGCACATAGATATAATATGTCCCCTTAGACGGCAGGCGCACCGTAGTCTCGGCATCGGCCACAGGCACTCCCATGCCGTGAGCCAGCAGGTATGGCGATCCCATTTCGTCCATGAATTGCTGGTCAACCACCCATCCGCCCTTTCCGGCGAAGGACTCAGCCTCCACCCACAGTTGCTCGGCACGGACAGCAAGCATGCCTGCCATTGCAAGCCACGCTGCAAGTAAAATACGTCGGTTCATATCAAGTCTATTTTCTGCATTCACAAACTATCAACGGCGAAAAGCCACCACAAAAATAGTGAAAATCTGCCGAACAGCTGTCAACTCTCGGATGTTTTTTCTTCTCCTCGCAATTATTGAGAGTATTCCATGCCGGTTTGCCTGCACCAGAAAGCCTTCACTCTCCCCATTGCCCACATCGTCGCAATGTGCCGTCTATCAACTCACAAACTGCAGAAAACGAAGGAATGTAGGTCGTTTCGTGCAAAAAAAAGGAATGATTTTCTTTGTTTTACTCTCGACATTCCGTATCTTTGCAGCACAAAACGAAGGAAAATGGAACGAAAGGATTTATTCAAGCCTGAATACAAGGAAGAGGAGATGCAGGAACTGTTCGAATGGTTCGAGCAACGCATGGACCGCCTGCCCAAGACCATGCAGATTGACGAGGCAACGTCCACAAGCGACCTGCGCCGCACCGTGGTTTCCTACATCCGCCTGCTGCGCAGCATGAAGCTCACCATTTCGCACAGCGGGTATGTGGCTCACCTGCTGCTCATCCGCGAACGACTGCGCGAAGCATGGAAGGGCGACGAGCCCAAGGACTGAACGCCTGCCATACACGAAAGGAGGGGGAAATGCACAAATGCGTACATTTCCCCCTCAACGTATTGATGTCCTTTACTTCTTCCAGAAGCCTTCGGCGGTGTAGTACTTGCTCTCGCTCAGCGGCTTGATGGCTGCGAACTTGCTCCACTCAGCATCGCCCTGGAACTGCTTCATGAAGGCGTCGGGCACGTAAAGCGTGCAGTTGGGGTTGGGCGTACAGTTCTTGGGAACTGCGAAGTACTCGGTGCTCAGGATGTAGATGGTCTTCACGTTAGGGCAGTCGCTGAACATTCCGAACATACGGTTCTTCATCGCCTGCGGCACAGCGTACTCCTCCATTGCGGGACAGTTGGCAAAGGCGCCGTCCTCGAGTTTCTCGAGCGTGATGCCGAGGAGGAGGGTCTTCAGGCTGGTGCAGCCGGCGAATGCCTTCTCGCGAATCCACCACAGATGGTCGCCGAACTTCACGCTCTCAAGGCTCGTACAGCCCTCGTAGGTGCTGAGTCCCACAGTATAGACATCCACATCGAGGCTCTTCAGGCTGGTGCAACCATGGAAGGCGTTGTCGTTGAGCACCTTCATCTCACCGCCAAAGTGCACCTCGCGCAGCGATGTACAGTTCTCGAAAGCTGAGGGAGCGATGTGCTCGATCTTCGGGCTCACGAATACTTCCTGAATGTTTGCGTTGTCCTTGAACTCGTTGTCGTTGATGCTCAGGATCTGGTCGGTGAAGCCCAGCTTGGGCTCCGTGGGCTGGAACTTGTCCTTGCGGTGCTGGCTGGTGTAGAAGAAGATGTCCTTATCGACCTTCTTTGCTTTCTTCTTCACGGTAGTCTTCGGTGCGTCCGACTTGCTGGCTGTCTCTCCCTTGCCGCAGCTCCCCAGGAGGCAGATGCCAAGCAGGAGACTGGTACAGATGATGCTTGCTTTCTTCATTGTTTTTATTTCAATTTGGTTCTTGACGATGCAAATGTAGGAATAATTTGTGAATTACGCATGATTTGTCTGCGTTTTTTTCAGTTGTACCATCAACTTTCTGCGCAACGGCTCGTCGTAGCAGAGCATGATGAGGGTGGCCAGCACGATGGCGATGAGGCTGAGGGCCAGGGGGGTGTTCCATGCACCGGCGCCGAAGGGATGAGCGTCTGTGTTGATCCAATGAATATATAGGTAGATGAGGGGATAGTGGATGGCGTAGAGAGGATAGGAGAGGCGACCGAGGAAGGAGGCAACACGCTGCACACTACCGGCAAGCACAGCCCGCGAACCCACCCACACAATGGCGGGGAAGAGGCAGGTGACGCAGAGCACCTGATAGTAGAGGCTCAGGGCTCCCAGGTTTGGTACGGCGAGCAAGGCCACGAGGATCAGGGAGCAGGCGAGGAAGACCCAGCCGGACCGACCGGCATGCTGCGGACGATGGGTCGCAAGGCGCGCCAGAAGCAGGCCAGCGGGATAGCCAAAAGTGAGGCGAAGCAGGCCGCCCAGCATGTTCAGAGGCTGCGAAGACCAGCCGTAGGCTATCATCCCCTCGCCCTGCCAAAGGGCGTTGAGCAGCAGGAGCACTCCGGCCACGACGACCCACACCCGAAGCCAGCGCGTCGGCATGCGGCGCAGCAACAGGGCATAGAGCAGGCTGCCGATATACTCGAAGAAGAGCGACCAATGGGGACCGTTCAGCGGAAACAGCTCGGTATTGCCGCGCACGTCAAGTTGCGACGGAACAGGCAACAGGAAGAGGGCCAGCAGGAAGGCAACGAGCAGCGTACCGACGCTGACCTCCGAGCCATCCCACCGCGTACAGCCCTGCATGCAGAAGGCTACGAGGCCGAGCACAGCACCCATCACCACCATGGGATGCAGGCGGATGAGGCGACGCCTGATGAAGGAGTCAAGAGTGAAAGTATCTGCATCCTTGCCGTCAGTCGTCCGGCCCTGCAGGGACTTGTAGGATGTCTTCCAGCGGTCGTCGTAGGCATAGCCCATCACGAAGCCGGAGAGGATGAAGAAGAAATCGACGGCCATGAAGCCGTGAAACATGTCTTGCTCGGGACGACCGGCAGCGAAGGCGATGGCCTCGAAAAGGTGGTAGCACAATACGGCAAGCGCAGCCACACCGCGCAGACCGTCCAGAATGTCATAATGGGGCTTTGAGTAGTCCATAG
>JAILBW010000164.1 GCA_024680695.1 Bacteroidaceae bacterium | reverse complement strand
TAAAGTCGCCCGACCCCCAGCAGCAGGCACAATGGGAGGCCCTGCTGCGCGAAGGAAAGGCGTTCAACCTGCCGCCGACGACCGACGACAAGCCGCACATCGTCAAGGTGGAGCTTGCCGGCGGTGCCCGCACGCTTGTCTTCAATCCCATCGACAACTTCAACCACCTCTTCAGCGTGCAGCCCGACATTCATGTCAAGGTGCGTGCCCGGCAATACCATGGGGACCCCCTTGTCGTCCTGGACACTGACTTTCCCCGCGGCAACTGGCAGGACTCGAAGGACGGCATGTCCTTTGCACTGGCAGAACACGATGCGTCGGGCGACTATACAGTGGAAATCGTGAATCGCCACCCGATGAACCTCACCAGCCTGCGGTTCTTCTCGGCGGCGCGCGGGCACAACTGGGAGGCCGAGGCTGGCTGGACATCGCGCACGCTGCTGCGTCCCATCGGCTGGCCCCACGAAGTGCCGCAAAACAGTGGCAACCGCTTTGTGCATCGCAGCGATGTGTGTGACATCTCCGCGTCGATGGATGCCGACGGCCGCCTGCGCTGGAAGGCACCCGAATCGCTCGACGGCAGGCAACTGCGCAACGGATGGACCATCCTGCGCATCGGCCATGTTAATACCGGACAGCGCAACGGACCGGCACCCGACGAAGCTACGGGCTGGGAGGTGAATAAGTTCGACACAGCCTTCGTGAGCCATCAGTTCCGCTCCTACATCGGGCGGCTCGTCGATGGACCACTCAAGGGGCTCGTCGATAACATGCTCATGGACTCCTGGGAGTGCCGTTCGCAGACGTGGACTCGCTATATGGAGAAGGAATTCCGTCAGCGTCGCAAGTATGAGGTGCGCACCTGGCTACCGGCCATCTTCGGCTTCGTCATGGACGACCGCGAACAGACGAGCCAGTTCCTCGACGACTGGCGGCGCACGCTGAACGAACTCTTCGTGGACAACTTCTACGGCCACATGTCGCGGCTGGCGCGCGAGAAGGGCATGACGGTCACCTACGAAACGGCCGCCGGCGACATCTTCCCTGCCGACCCGATGGAGTACTACAAGTGGGCCGACGTCCCGATGACCGAGTTCTGGCAACCCTTCAGCCACGGACTTTCGAGCCACAACTTCAAGCCCATCCGACCCACGGCCAGTGCGGCACGAATGTATGGCAAGCCACGCGTCTCAGCCGAGGCTTTCACCAGCTTCGACCTGACTTGGGACGAACATCTTTCGATGCTGCGCGAGGTGGCCAATTGCAATATGGTCGAGGGTGTGTCGCACCTCGTCTTCCACACCTACACCCATAACCCGGATGCGGACAATCGTGCACCGGGTACCAGTTTCGGCGGAGGCATCGGGACGCCCTTCCTGCGCCGGCAGACATGGTGGATGGCGATGCCGCGCTTCACCACCTATCTGGCCCGCTGTGCCTACATGCTCGAACGCGGAAAGCCTGTGAGCTCGGTGCTCTGGTACTTGGGCGACGAGACGCAGCAGAAGCCCGACCAGTTTGCCGACTTCCCCGAAGGATATCGCTACGATTATTGCAACACCGATGCCCTGCTTCACCGCATCGACGTGAAGGAAGGCAAGTGGGTGACGCCCGAAGGCATTCAATACGATGTACTTTGGCTGCCCGACAGTCCGCGCATGCTGCCCGAAGTGGCCGAGCGCCTGCAGTCCCTCGCCATGTCGGGAGGCGTAATTGTCGGTGATGCGCCGCTCTCTATCGCCACGCTGACCAACGATCGTGCGCAGCAGTGGCATTGGCGATGGGCTGTTGATGCGCTCTGGAACAAACCGCGCAACGCCGAACGTCAGCGTGTCCTTCAGGGATGTTCGTTGCAGCAGGCTCTCGACAATCTTGGCCTGCGCCCCGATGTGAAGCCCACGACCGTACAGTGGATGCATCGGCGCGCCGATGGGGCCGACTGGTATTTGGTCTGCGCGCCGAAGGAGTTTGGCTTCGATGGCGAAGTGTCGTTCCTTCAGCAGGGATGTGTCGAACTATGGAATCCGATGACAGGCTGTGTGACACCTGTGACAGCAAAGGCCGACGGCGATTACAGCCGCGTCCGTCTCTGCTTGGAGCAGGGCGAGTGCCTCTTTGTGGTCTTCCATCATGACGGCCGCAATGAAATTGTGCCCGAATGGAAGGAAACCGCACGCATTGAAGTCACCAGTCCCTGGACACTCACTTTCCCAGCTGGATGGGGCATCGAATCGCCTGTCAGCCTGACGGAACTCACGGCTTGGAAGCATCTTCCCCTCTCCGACGAGGGTAAGGCCTTCAGCGGTACAGCCACTTATGAAACAACTCTCAATCTGCCTGCACGGTCAAAGCAGGGTCGCTACATCCTGAATCTTGGGCGAGTCGAGGAGATTGCGGTCGTGGAAGTAAACGGTCACGTCTGCGATACGCTTTGGGCGGTGCCTTACGAGTCGGACGTCACCCGCTTCGTGAAGAAAGGCAATAACCGTTTGCGCATTCAAGTGACAAGCACTTGGCGCAACCGTCTCATCTATGATGCTGCACAACCCGAAGCCCAGCGCCGTACTTGGGTCATCAACGGGCCGCGTGGCGATGCGCCTTTGTGCGACAGTGGCTTGCTCGGTCCTGTGGTGCTCAAAGAGGAAACAAACAACCCGCCGCGACAGAGATAGTCTCTCTCGCGGCGGGGACGCGAAACTCACCTAAATATAGTGGTCCCAGATATTCTAAGCAATCCTAGACAATTCTAGGTAATCCTTGGCTGTCTTAGGCCTTCTTATTAATTCTTAGCTGTTCCGAGGCTTTCCTATCGACGCTGTTTAATTCAGCTGCGCTTCCAGCACATAGTCGGTCACGTCTGTCGTGGGACGCGAAGGGATGAAGATGCGTGTCCCCTCGCTCTCGTTGCGGAAGGTGAGCGGCTCGTTCTTTCCCATGCGATGCACCGACTTGATACTGTACTTGCCCTTCGGCAGCAGCACCGACCAGTGCCCTTCCACCTGTTCCAGCCCTTCGTTGAAGGTCTTGCCGTCCTTCTCCGTGTTCAGAATGTGAATGTAGAGTGTCTTGCCGCGCTGTGTGGTGACACCCCATGTCTGCGGTGGTACACAGCCGCCTCGCGTCGAGTAGATGCTCTTGCCGTAAGGACGCATGAAGGCACCCAGGTCTTCGAGTATCTTCACAGCCTCGTCGGGAAGCTGCCCGTCGGGACGTGGGCCGATGTTGAGCAACAGGTTGGAATTCATGCCGGCGCAGCGCACAAGGCGGCGTATCACTTCAGCCGACGATTTGTAGTTCTTGTCGGTAATGCTGTAGCCCCAAGTGTTGTTCATTGTCTGACAGCTCTCCAGCGGCAGGGTGCTCACAGCCTGGTCTTTCGAGAAGCCGGCTTTATTCTCGCCCGGCAGGTCCTGTTCAAAGAGCTGGAAATCCTCACCGTCGTGGGGGGCACCGTGATGATTGTTGCCAATCATGCAGTCAGGTTGCAGACGGTGAATGAGTGCATACTGCTCCTCAAGTCCCCAGTCGAAGCCCTCCTCCTTGTGGTCCCACATTCCGTCGAACCAGATGGCGCCGATCGGGCCGTAGTTCGTAAGCAATTCCGTCAGTTGCCGATTCATGAAGGCATAGTAGGCCGGCCAGTTGGTGGTACTCTCGTCGTGAGGCACGTTGCGGCAGGCGCCAGTGGGATAGTCGGTCCGATACCAGTCCATGTGGGAATAGTAGAGATGGAGTTTGAGCCCCTCTTGGGCACAGGCGGCAGAAAGTTCCTTTAGTACGTCGCGGCCGAATGGTGTGGCTTTCATGACGTTGTAGTCGCTGGCCTCGCTATTCCACATCGAGAATCCATCGTGGTGACGGCTGGTGAATGTCACGTATTGGGCACCTGCTTCCTTGAACAGCAGCACCCACTCGCGAGCGCTGAACCATGAGGGGCAGAAGCCGCCGGCCAGATAGGAGTACTCGGTGCGGTCGAGTTTCTTGTTGTGCATCACCCATTCGCCGTCGCCCAGCATAGAATAGATGCCCCAGTGGAGGAAAATGCCGAGCTTGCGGTCTTGAAAGTCATTTCTGATTTTGCGCATGCGGTCGGAGGGAATCACTTCGGCATGCAGGGCACTTTGCCCCAAAGTAATCAGCAGCACAGCTGCCCAAAGAATACGTCTCATATTATTTTGTGGTTCAATATTGCAGATTTAATGTAAGGAAAAATTATTCCCTTCTCTTGGTGAAGATTAGGAGAGAGGCTTTATTTTGCAGGGTAGCCTATAGGATTGTTCATGATGGGCAATTGGTTGCCGCTCAGCTTCAGCAGGCGTTGTATGGCCTCGCGGTCCATACTTGCGCGGGGAACAGTGTTCAGCCCAAAGGCAGCGCAGGCCAAGCAGATATTCTGCGTGCAGATACCCACATCCACGGCTGCCATCTCGCGACTGCGTTCGTCGTAGCTCTGTGGCTTGTCCAGGTCGGCAACCATTACGAAGCAAACGGGGGCATCGTTTGCCCACTCCTGCCCCTTGGTCAGTAACTTACGGTTGTCGCCGCGTGCCACCGTCGTCAGTGAGTGGGCCTGCGGGTCGTAGAGCGACACACCGCGGTTGTCAAATACATAAAGGCGGATTTCCTGCCAGTTGCGGCAGGTAGGAGTGGTCAGCTTGCCGTCTTCGCGATTCTTGCCTTGGACACACCAAAGGAGGTCGCTCAGCAGTTGGCGGTCGATGCTGCGGGTGCTGAAGGCGCGGTCGCTCTTGCGCTGCTGGAAAGTCTCCATCACACTCAATGTGTGGCGCTTCATGTTGGGGGTTGGCAGTTTCGTGGTCTGCGCAGTGGCAGTCGCACTGGCCAGCGAGATGCATAGTGCAAAGATGTAGAAAAAGGAATGTCTCATGACTTTTGGGGGTGTTAAATGAAATTTCACCTGCAAAGGTAGTTATTTTTGACGAGAATGTTATACCTTTGGGGCGAAATCATCATAAAATATTCGTATATGCAACGTTTACGTCTCTTGGGCACCTTGTTTGCCCTCCTCATTGCCTGTGTTGTGCAGGGGCAGTCGTCGATTCCTGCTTACCGTAATCCCGAACTCAGTCCGCGCGAGCGCGCCGTTGATCTCTGCGCACGGCTCAGCCTGTCCGAGAAAGTGTCCCTCATGGAACATGAATCGTCTGCAATCGAACGACTTGGTATCCCTGCTTTCAACTGGTGGAGCGAGGCACTTCATGGCGTTGGGCGCAATGGATTGGCTACTGTCTTCCCCATCACCATGGGTCTGGCCTCGACTTGGGACGATGCACTCGTACAACGTTGTTTCGATGCCGTAAGCACTGAGGCTCGCGCCAAGAACAACACGGCGCGGCACGAAGGGCATGCCAAGATTTACGAGTGCCTCTCCTTCTGGACGCCTAACATCAACATCTTCCGCGATCCGCGATGGGGCAGAGGGCAGGAGACATACGGCGAGGATCCCTATCTGACTGGCCGCATGGGACTGGCTGTGGTGCGCGGCCTGCAGGGAGCGGGCAGCGAGGGACGCTATCAGAAACTTCTGGCCTGTGGCAAACACTTCGCCGTCCACAGCGGTCCGGAATGGAGTCGTCACCGGATGAACGTCGATGATGTGCCGCTACGCGACCTTTGGGAAACCTACCTGCCAGCCTTTAAGACGCTGGTGCAGGAAGGGCATGTGGCCGAGATTATGTGCGCCTATCAGCGACTTGACGGCGAACCGTGCTGCGGCAGTGCACGTCTCTTGCAACAGATACTGCGCAAGGAGTGGGGTTTCGACGGTTTGGTGACGAGCGACTGCTGGGCGGTCAATGACTTCTGGCAGGAGGGCCGACACGGTTTTTCTGCGAGCAAGGTTGATGCCGTGTCGCATGCCGTGCGCTCGGGCACCGATGTCGAATGTGGTGTCACCTTTCGTACACTTGAGGAAGGGGTGCGCGAAGGTAAGGTCACCGAAGCCGAAATCGATACGAGCCTCATACGTCTGCTCACTGCGCGATTCCTCATTGGAGACTTCGACGATGAAGCACTTGTTTCATGGAAACGCATCGGACCTGAGGTCGTGGATTGTGGCGCACATCGCCAACTGGCTTTGGAAGCAGCACGCCGCAGTATCGTTCTCTTGCAGAACCGTGACGGCATTCTACCCTTGAATCCCGAGGAAAAGATTCTGGTCGTGGGGCAGAACGCCACAGACTCCACCATGCAGTGGGGTAACTACAATGGCTTCCCATCCCACACGGAGACTATCCTCTCGGCGCTGAAGCGACGTGTGGGCAGTGTGGATTATGTGGATTGCCCTTTGGTGGCCGATCCTTCCAAGTCCGCAACGGTCGATGAGGCAGATATATTAAATAAGGTTCGCGCGCATGGCGATGCCGACGTTGTCGTTTTCGTGGGTGGTATTTCGCCGCGTCTCGAAGGAGAGGAAATGAAGGTGGAGATCCCTGGGTTCCATGGTGGTGACCGCACTGACATCGAACTGCCCGATGTGCAACGTCGCTTGATGCAGCAACTGCATGCCGATGGGAAGAAGGTCGTCTTCGTGTGTTGCTCAGGAAGTGCCATTGCGTTGGAGCCTGAGACCGTTTCATGCGATGGCATCGTTCAGGTCTGGTATGGCGGACAGAGCGGTGGCACGGCAGTCGCTGAAGTGCTTTTCGGCGACTATTGTCCAGGTGGAAAGCTTCCGGTAACTTTCTATCGAAATACTGCTCAGCTGCCTGATTATGAGGACTACCACATGCAGGGACGCACGTATCGCTATATGCAGGAACGCCCTCTTTGGCCCTTTGGCTATGGGCTCAGTTATACCAGTTTCCGTCTGAGCCGGCCGAAACTGAAGAACGATGTACTCTCCGTGACAGTTAAGAATACGGGCAGAATGGATGGCGACGAGGTTGTGCAGGTGTATCTGCGTCGTGTGGGCGATGACGGCGGTCCTGTGCGCGCTCTGCGTGACTTCCGTCGGGTCAGTGTGCCGGCAGGGAAGAAGGTGCGTGTGGATATCCCGCTTGACGACAAGACATTCGAGTGGTGGAATCCGGAAACAAATACAATGGGTCGTGTGCCGGGCGACTATGAGATACAGGTGGGTACGAGCAGTCGTGCCGAAGATCTGCAGACCATCCGCGTTACACGACGATAATCCCCGAATGCGTCGAAGCCTGGCAATCATCTCGTTGCCAGGCTTCGTTGTGAGTTTACAAGAAGGCGTCCCCTCCCTTTACTTCATCGTCCACTTTACGGCCAAAGTCGGGTTACAGTAGAAGGTCTTGTCGCCCCATTCGTAGAAGATGAAGTTGTTGCTCATCTCCCATTCGGTGCCGATGCTCAGGTTTGTCTTCTTCTTCGTCACGCTGTTCAGGTTGAACCAGAACTGCGGCTCGGTCAGAATGGTGATTGCGTAGTCGTTCGAGTAGGGTTTGCGGTTGCGCCAGAAATCGATGAATCCACTGAAAGTGAACATCTCCTCCTGGCCGAAAGTCCATCCCCAGACGCCGGTCAGCTGGAAGCCGGGGAAGGCGTCTGCTCCGCCCAATCCCTTGAAGTACTGCTTGTACATGGCCTGAACGCCCCATGTGAAACTGTAGTCTTCGTTGTGCCAGTTGTAAGCGGGTCCCAGCAGGAAAGCGTGCTGGAACTGGCTGGCGTATGTGTTGTTCTCGCCAGTGGTCACTCCACCGTTGTACTCTCCGTGGATGGCGAGGCCCTTTCCGCCGATGTTAAACTCGCGGCTGAATTCAATGTAGGCACCCTTCATGCCCTTTGCGTAGAAGTCAAGGTCGATGAAGTAGAAGATGTTACCCATGCGGTCGGGACGGAACTGCTCGATGGTTGTCGTGAAGTTCTGACGCGTAGCTTCGGCGTCGGGATAAGCCTTACGACCAAAGTCCCAATGTGCCTGTACGTTTACCTGCGCGCCTGCCAGTGTAGTGATACCCAAAAACATTACTGATAAAAGAATTTTCTTCATTTGCCTTGTGGATTAGGATTATTTGTAATAATTTGTCATGTTCCCTGCCGTTCGGTTGCAACGAAATCTTGGGCAAAGTTATAAAAAAAGTGTGATTCGCCATGCCTTTCCCCACGAAAAAGAGCCATTTTTTGCGCAGGCAGAGAGAATTGTTTTGACTAACCTATCTCCCCTTCCTATACTCACTTGGATTTATACCCTTCATCCTTGTGAAGAAACGAGTGAATGAAGCAGTCTCAGAAGCGCGTGCCAATGGTATTGCGACAGACAGTGCAGAAGGGCAGAGAACTACACTTTCGCCAGCCCAATGGAAGGCCATCTTTGAAGAGTCGGCATTGTTGGGCATTAACTTTGCTTTGCTTGCAGGCGGCGAGCCAATGATGCGCAAGGACATCCTTGAGGCTGTGGCCGAGGTAAAGGACATGGTATTCCCCATCTTTACTAACGGTACACTGATAGGACCATCGTATATTGACTTCCTCAAGAATGGACCTATAGACACCCTCTACCTCGGTGCAGGCGTCTTCTTAGGCAAAGTCAATAGTGACGTCATTGATTTCATCAACACGCTCACTCCCAAAGTGGTCAAGGAAGTTGTCTTGTTCGGCTCGAGTGCCATCATCAACTCACCAGTGCCTCAGATGCGCAAAGCGTTAGAGGCTAAAGGCATCAAGGTCAGCAACAGGTCATTTACCTGTAAAGGTTCTATGGGGCCTATCCACATGGGCCATCCAAACAAGACCGACCTCGACGACTTCTGTAAGTTTGACCAAATTATCAAAGGGTGTTGACCATGCGAAAATGAGGATATATTGCAAAAGAGCAAAAACGCCCCTATATGTTAGCCTGATTTTTGGGGAGCATTTTAACCAGTATAATGAAAATAAATTGCTAACTTTGCAATCGATTAACTAATCGTTTGACAACCATAACCATTCAAAGCGAGATTACCACACTTGTATGAAGAAATCTAAGACCCTCACACTCTGTGCCGCATTGCTGTATGCGATGTCGGCATCAGCGCAGGACGTGAAATCAGACAAGAATGGACTGATACTGGAAGAAAGCATGCTTCCAGAGATGCCCCCAATACCATCTCCAAAAGCGGTGGGCACAGTAAAAATGGGTGACTGCGATTCTTTTCCGGAAGTTCAACTCGACCTTCCGATTACTGATGGCCCTTTCAAGCCTAACTGGGCATCCATAGAAAAGAATTATCCTGGCATACCTCAGTGGCTCAGAGATGCCAAGTTCGGCATCTGGGTGCACTTCGGGCCACAGGCTTCTGGCGAAAGTGGTGACTGGTATGCCCGTAAGCTCTATAATGAGAATGAAATAGCCTATAAGAATCATCTCCAACGCTTTGGGCATCCTTCGCAGGTGGGCTATAAGGATGTGCTGCATCAGTGGAATCCAGACAAGCTCGATCCGGAGTACCTTACACAGCTTTATCAGAAATCTGGTGCACGATTCCTGATGATTCAGGGGGTTCATCATGACAACTATGATCTTTGGAACTCACAGTTTCATCCTTGGAACTCATTCAATGTGGGTCCTAAGCGCGACTTGCTTCGTGAATGGGTCAATGCCTGTAGGAAATACAATATGCGCTATGGCGTGACCTTCCATCACGAGTATACCTGGTGGTGGTGGCAGACTGCTTTTGGCTGCGACAAGACTGGCGATAAGGCAGGTGTTCCATATGATGGACATCTGACGATGGCTGATGGCAAGAGACAATGGTGGGATGGTCTTGACCCTCGCCGCCTTTATGGCATCGACCTTCGTGAATACGAGAGTATTGATGACAATGCACATAGCCCCAGCACTACTCCTAAGGCAGGTATCTTCACCCGTCATCTTGACTATTGCAACTGGTATAGCAAGGAATGGGCACTACGTATCATGGATGTGACTGCCCATTATGATCCGGACTTCATCTACACTGACGGAACAGTGGAGGGCCCTTTTACAGGCACTGGCACAGGTGCTGGATATAAGTGCAATGCCATGCAGACTGTGATGGCCGATTATTACAATCGTCAGCTCAAGACCCGTGGCAAGGTAGATGCATTTAGCATTATCAAGTTCCGTCATCCTACCAATGGCGCTGTGAATACTGCTGAATTTGATTTCTCAGACAACATCAACAATAGTCAGCCATGGATTCGTGAGGCGCCTGTAGGTGACTGGTTTTATGCACCAAACTTCACTTATGACTCAGGCAGCATGATACGTTTCATCATCGAAGCCATTGCTCGCGATGGAAATGTGGCGCTCAACATCCCGCTTCGCCCTGATGGCAGCATTGAAGATGCCTGTGTGACGATGCTTGAGGAAGTTGGCCACTGGATGGATATCAATGGAGAAGCTGTCTATGGAAGCAAGGCTTGGAAGCTATTGGGCGAGGGTGAGCTCATTAAGGGCAAGCTGAAGAAACTCCCCGGTGGTGGCCTGAACAAGCAACACAAAGATTTCAAGTTTAATGCGCAGGACATCCGATTCACTGTTGGCAAAAATGGACTGCTCTATGCATTCTGCA
>JAILBW010000138.1 GCA_024680695.1 Bacteroidaceae bacterium | reverse complement strand
CTTTCTCTTTGTGCTCTGCTCGCTTATTCGTAACTCTGGCTTCGCCGAAATTACTCTCGCTCGAGTGCATAAAGCGAAAAACTTCGTCTTTCTCTTTGTGCTCTGCTCGCTTATTCGTAACTTTGCAGGCGATTTTGATGTGAAATTATAACGAAAACGAAGATATGAGCGACAGATTGTACATTTTCGACACCACGCTGCGCGATGGCGAGCAGGTGCCCGGCTGTCAGTTGAACACGGTAGAGAAGATTCAGGTGGCCCGCCAGCTCGAAACACTGGGCGTGGATGTCATCGAGGCTGGCTTCCCCATTTCGAGTCCCGGTGACTTTAACTCGGTAATAGAAATCAGTAAGGCCGTCACTTGGCCCACGATATGTGCGCTGACGCGAGCCGTCGAGAAGGATATCGATGTGGCCAACGAAGCACTCAAGTATGCCAAGCACAAGCGCATTCACACCGGCATCGGCACCAGCGAGAGCCACATCCGCTATAAGTTCAACTCTACGCCCGAGGAAATCATCGAGCGTGCAGTGGCTGCCGTGAAGTATGCCAAGCGCTATGTGGAGGATGTCGAGTTCTACGCCGAGGATGCAGGCCGTACAGACAATGAGTACCTGGCCCGGGTAATCGAGGCCGTCTGCAAGGCTGGTGCCACTGTGTGCAACATTCCCGATACGACAGGCTTCCGCGTACCCAACGAGTATCATGAGAAGATAAAGTACCTCTATGAGCATGTCGATGCCTTCGCCGCAGGCAAGAGCATCCTGTCCACTCACTGCCACAACGACCTGGGAATGGCCACTGCCAACACTGTAGCCGGTGTGTTGGCTGGTGCCCGACAGGTGGAGGTGACCATCAACGGCATCGGCGAACGGGCCGGCAATACCAGTCTCGAGGAGGTGGCGATGATATTCAAGACTCACCCCGATCTGGGCATCACTACGAATATCAATACTACCAAGATATTCCCCACAAGCCGCATGGTGTCGAGCTTGATGAATATGCCCGTCCAGCCGAACAAAGCCATCGTGGGACGCAACGCCTTTGCCCACAGCAGTGGCATCCATCAGGATGGTGTGCTGAAGAATGCCAGCACCTACGAGATTATGGATCCGCGCGATGTCGGAATTGATGATAATGCCATCGTCCTGACTGCTCGTTCGGGCCGAGCCGCCCTCCGCCATCGCCTCAGCGTAAACGGCGTTGAGCTTAGCGACGAACGTCTGGACAAGGTGTATGAAGATTTCCTCAACCTGGCCGACAAGAAGAAGGAAGTCACCGACGACGACATCTTGGTATTGGCCGGTGCCGACCGCAGCGCTTCGCACAATGTGAAGCTCGACTACCTGCAGGTAACCACAGGCAAGGGAGTGCGCAGTGTGGCCAGCATAGGCCTGCTCGTCGCAAACGAGAAGTTCGAGGCAGCCGCTTCGGGCAACGGTCCTGTGGATGCCGCTATCAATGCCCTCAAGTGTATCATCAAGCGTAAGATGACGCTGAAGGAGTTCACCATCCAGGCTATCTCGAAAGGAAGCGACGATGTCGGAAAGGTCCACATGCAAGTGGAGTATGACGGTCATCTTTACTACGGCTTCGGTGCCAATACCGACATTGTAACGGCCTCCGTCGAAGCATATATTGATTGTATAAACAAGTTCAAGACCCCCTAACCCCCTTTAGGGGGGAATCCCGTTGGAATGAGTTCTGTAGTGTAGTGTTGTGATGGAAATTTACAATCGATATGCATATCAGAATGCAACGCCCGCATATTATGCCAAACTAAAGGAGTGGGCCAAGGAGATGAGGGCGAATCCCACGCTTGCGGAAGCAGCACTGAGAAATAGGGTACGCGCAAATCGTCTCGGACATAAATTCCTCTACCAATATATTATAGGGCAATATATAGTGGACTTCATGTGCCCAGATTGCCGCTTGATTATCGAGGTAGATGGTGATTACCATTCGACAATCATGCAGCAATCCGATGACATCCAGAGAAGCCAGTGGCTTGAGGAAAATGGGTACACTGTGATACGATTCACTAATGAACAGGTGCTGAATGATATGGGTTCTGTTATAAGGGAAATTGAGAAGTATTTGAATAAAAACTAACTTGAATATGCCAGAAGTTGATTTTAATGAGACCTCTCTAACGAGCGGTGGAAAGTTCCCCCTAAAGCGGGGTAGGGGGTCTCTCTTCGACAAAATATGGGACCGCCATATCGTTCAGAAAGTGAGCGACGGCCCCACACAACTCTACATCGATCGCCTCTATGCCCATGAGGTGACCAGCCCGCAGGCGTTCGACATTCTGCGCGACAAGGGCATCGGAGTATTCCGTCCCGCACAGGTGTTTGCTATGCCCGACCACAATACACCCAGCGACCAGCAGGAGACAATCCACGATCCAGTAGGGCGCAGGCAGGTGGAGACGCTCGAACGCAACTGCCATGAGTTCGGAATCACTCATTTCGCGATGGGAACGCGGAACAATGGCATCATCCATGTAGTGGGCCCCGAGAAAGGACTGTCGCTGCCGGGCATGACCATCGTTTGTGGCGATTCCCATACAAGCACCCATGGTGCTGTGGGCGCTCTGGCTATGGGCATCGGCACCAGCGAGGTGGCTCAGGTGCTGGCCAGCCAGTGCATCTTGCAGAGCAAACCGAAGAGTATGCGCATCAATATCGAGGGCAAGTTGCAGCCCGGTGTGACGGCCAAGGACATTGCACTATATATCATGGCGCAGATGACCACCAGCGGAGCCACTGGCTACGTTGTGGAATACGCCGGCAGCACCATCCGCAACCTCTCGATGGAGGGGCGGCTCACCCTGTCGAACCTCAGTATCGAGATGGGCAGCCGAGCCGGCATCATCGCACCCGACGAAGTCACCTTTGCCTACCTGAAGGGTCGCGAATATGCCCCGAAGGGGGAAGCGTGGGAACGCGCAGTGGAGGAGTGGAAGAAGCTGCGGAGCGACGATGATGCTGTCTTTGACAAGGAAGTGACCTATCGCGCCGAGGACATCAAACCGCGCATTACCTACGGCACCAATCCCGGTGCTGGCATTGCTGTTGACGGCTGCATCCCTA
>JAILBW010000143.1 GCA_024680695.1 Bacteroidaceae bacterium | reverse complement strand
GTAGATGTTTCCCTCGCTCTCCTGAGCATGGGCGGGATGCGCGATGGCAGTGGTGGTGGGCAGCGACAATGTGACGCTGATTTGGCTCTCTCCGGCCTTCAGGAATGTACGCAGTTCGCTCTCCGACAGGTTGTCAATCTTGCCCAGCCGGGTGTAGCTCCATGAGTTGGTGCCGTAGAAGATGCAGATGTTGCTGCCGTTGTAAAGGACGATGTCGCCCGGCTGGGCTGTCGTCTGCTGATTGCTCGTAGGCAGCGAGAAACCCAGTGCCCCCCAGATCTCGAAGTCGCCGCTGCTGCTGAGCGATACGTTGATGGGTGCTTGCTGCAGCCTCTCCGTCAGTGCCTTTGTGGCAGCATTGTCCGCAAGCGTTACGCTTTGTGTCTGTCCGCCGATGGTGATGTTCATCCTGTTGTCCATTGTAGTCTGTGCTTTAGCGAAATCCTGCGTCTTGAGCCAACTCTCTATCAGCGTGGCGCGCTTGGCATGGTTACTGGCGTTTATCCAGAGTGCATCGCCCATCCAAGTGGCATCGGGCAGTAGCCGGCGAGCGTCGCTGACCACTCCGCTGATGCCGCTGCTGTGGCTCGAGACTATCAGCCCGACGTGCTTCCCTGCCATTTGGGCTGCACTCTGAAACAGGAACGTCTGCATGATGGCGGCCATCTGACTCCACCACAGTGGTGTGACGACGATGATGTTCTGGTAGTCGCTGAGCGATGTTGCCACCGGGTCGATGGCCGGATAGCTGGCCGCATCGTTGGGATTGGCCTTGATGGCGTTCAGCAGTTGGGTGCCCAGCGCATAGCCGTTGGCCTCATACTTCAGTCCCATCTCGGCAGGCTGAATCTCCACTACGTCGGCCTCTATCTGGCTGGTCAGCGTTGCCACTATCTCGCGGCAGTTGCCGGTGTAGCTGTAGTACACCACCAGCGTCTTGCCTATAGTCCCTTCCGTCTCGCCGCGCTGAGAGACTTCCTCCGCCATCGCCTCGCTGTCCGAAGAGCAGCAGTTCAAGAGCATGGCTGCTAAGAATAAAACAATCTGTTTCATAGTTGCTTATCTTTATTGTCATTGTAGAATGGTCCGGCTTCCTCATCGGTGGCTTCCAGTAGGAATGTCACAGGGCGGAACCCGTCGTTGCAGGTCACTACGGCTATGCCCTCGCGATTTGTCCAATCGTCGCCATAGAATTTCTTGACACCAGAGGAGAGTGCAAACACATATTGGTTCATGGTGCGCCAGGCACAGTCGCACAGACCTTGTGGGCAGGTGTTTGTGGCAAAGAATACGTCGCCTTTCTTCAGTACTCCGCAGGGCTTCAGGTCCGGGTTGCCATACTTCTTCACCAAGTCCTCTCGCAGGGAAGTATCGAGCACGGTTATCTTTACAATCTTCATGTCCGTTCTTTATAACCAGTAACTTACAGACTGTCTTTCAGCACCTGCACCACCTCGTCGCGGCTGAGGATGTAGTAGCCGCCCTGACAGATGGGGCAGGCATCGGCCATACCCTCGATCTGCTCTGCCTTGGCGCCGCAGTCGGTGATGTTCATGGCCAAGCCCAGTTCGCGCATCCACTGTTCCATCGTCTCAAGGCCTTCCATCGCCACTTGCTCGTCGGTCTTGCCCTCGGCCGATATTTGCCATACATTCTCAGCCAGCCGCTTGAACTTCTGCACTGCATCGGCCGACTTGCTGATGAGCAGGCGGTAGTAGGCTCCGCTGACGGCAGCGAGAGTGTGGCCATGGGTGGCATCGGTGAAGGCGGCAACGGCCTGTCCCAGCATGTGGACCATCCAGTCGGTAGCCTTGCCGCGGTCGATGAGTGTGTTCAGGGCCCAGGTGGCTGTCCACATAATGTTCGAGCGGGCCTCATAGTCCTCGGCGTTCACCAGTGCCTTGCGCGAACTGACGATGAGCGATCGCATCTGGCTCTCGGCCAGGTAGCCGCTGGTGTTGTCGTCGGTGCCCGAGAGGTACTGCTCCAGAATGTGACTCATGATGTCGTAGATGCCGGCCACCATCTGATACTTGGGCACGGTGAACGTAAAACGCGGATTCAGGATGGCGAAGTCGGGGTTGCGGAAGTTGTAGAACAACTTGCGGTTCTCCGAGTGGCTGGAGATGACCGAGCAGCTGTCCATCTCAGAGCCGGTGCCGGCCATTGTCAGTACGCAGCCCACGGGAATCCATCGGCAGGTCATCGGCTGCCAGTCCTTGAAGTAGTACTCCCAGGGATCGCCGTCGTACCAAGCGCATCCTGCCACCGCCTTGCAGTAATCGACGGTGGAGCCGCCGCCTACGCCGAGTATGAAGTCAACCTCTTCGCGCCGCGCCATCCGTGCTCCCTCCAGCACCTTCTCGATGGTGGGGTTCGGCATTACGCCAGACATCTCCACCACCTTGCAGCCTGCCTTCTTCAGTTCGGCCATCACCAGGTCGTAGATGCCAAAGCGCTTGATACTGCCGCCGCCGTAGCACAGCATCACCTTTTGCCCATAGTGGGTCAGTTCTTCACTCAGTTTGCTCAATGCTTCCTCGCCGAAGTGCAGCTTCGTGGGATTGTGGAATGTAAAGTTGCCTAACATATTCTTGTTTGCTTGAAGTTTGGTTTCACAGTTTAATCTCGTTTCCGGCTGCAAAGGTAAGCACATTATACTATATAGGCCTTACATATATTGGCTGAATATATACCAATTTCGCAGAAAGTTTCTGTTTTGCATGGGAAGCATACCAAAATTGCCTTGCCTCTTTGCTGCCGAAAACGCAGAGAGAGAGGACAAACCGTTCCGCTGCAGATACATTGCTGTCCTCCTCCTCTCCCAACAATAATAAAAGATGTGAAGATGCGGCCTTTGCCACAACCTACGCCCGAAACGGAGCGTTCCGCTCGGAAGGCCGCAAAAACTTTTCGCTTTTCATTTTTCACTTTTCAACATTATTTGTACCTTTGCCTCTGCAATGAAGAAGATTCTGAAAGTTGACAGCCCCAACGACTATGCCCAGTTCGTCGATGCGCCGGTGCTGCACCCGCTGATGAGCATCATCCACTACGACGAACTGCAGCCCTTCCGCCATAGTCTGAACAACTACGGCGTCTATGGCCTCTTCATCCAGCGCCAGTTTCCCAAGAGTCTCTCCTACGGCATGAGGACGCTGCAGGTGAGCGACGCCTCCATCATCGCCGTGGAGCCCGGACAGATAGGCGGGCTGGAGGACAACGGCGAACGTATCTCTCTGAGCGGGTGGGTGCTGCTGTGGTCGCCCGAGCTCCTTCACGGCTCCGAGTTGGAGCGACAGATCGACCGCTACCAGTTCTTCTCCTATTTCTACACCGACTCGCTGCGGATGACGCCCGACGAGTGGCTCAGCATTACGCAACTGGCCGCCCAGATGCGCGCGGAATTGACGGCGCACGAGGATTCGCCCTCCTTAAGAAACGTGCTGCTGGCCTACCTGCGCCTGATACTCGAATACTGCAATCGCATCTATCTGCGTCAACTCTCCGACGAGGATAAAGGCCCTACCGACCTGCTGAAGCGCTTCCGCAACCTGCTGCAAACATACTTCCGCGAGAACCGACAACTGTCGCACGGCCTGCCCACCGTCGCCTATTGCGCCTCCGAGTTGGCCTATTCGCCGCGCTACTTTGGCGACCTTGTCCACAAGGCTACGGGCGGTACGGCCATCGGCTACATCCACAATTATGTGGTCAACCAGGCCAAAAGCCTGCTGATGCAGGGGCACAATGTCAGCGAAACCTCCCGCCTGCTCGGCTTCGATTTCCCCCATCACTTCACCCGCCTCTTCAAGCGGCTCACCGGCCTTACACCCAGCGAGTTCCTCGGGAAGTAGCCGAGGCTGTCGTCGTTGCTATGTGTGCGAATCAGGCAATTTTGACCGACGCACACTGTCTTGCTCGACCGAAGGTCACGGCTGCGAGTAAGCGAGAGTAGAGCCAAACCACATTTGAGCTATGCCGAGCGGAAGCAGGCTCGACGATAGTCAAATGCAAAATGCAAAAAAGTGTGCTGCCGCAATGTCTCCTGCTTGCTGTCGCGATGCTTCCTGCTTGCCGTCGTAACCGCCCCTGCTTGCTGTCGCGATGCCTCCTGCTTGCTGCCGCAAAGTTGCCAGCCTGTTGCTAAAAATGTCATTTTTTGATACCACAAGGTCGCGTTTGAAACTGAACATGCCATTTTTGATACAACGAAGTGACTTTTTTGTAATTGAGATTCCCGTTTTTGATACAGTGAAGTGGCGTTTCTGAAACTGGAAATGCCATTTTTTAATACTGCAAAGTCCCGTTTTGAAACTGAAATTGCCGTCTTGATTCTGCAAGTCCCGTTTTGATACAAGTCTTGCCTGTTTTTTTGTTTCTCTGTCGTACCTTCGGCACTAATTATTGTGTCTCGCCGTTGTGCAGGGGCGGTACCCCTGCCTGTGGTCTGCCGTCCCTTCGGGACTCGAAACTCAAGGGGGCCCCGTTTCGGGGCTCCCTTTATTCATGGCGTTAGTGGGGTCTTTTCGGTCTTTTCACTCTCTTTTTTGGAAAAAGTCGGGGCTAATACTTCAAAAAACGGCATTTTTGTTTCAAAAACGGCAAACGGCGAACGGGCCTAAAACGGCGTTTTTTTGCCTTCGGGCGAAAATGAGATGCCCCGTTTCCCTACCCTTTCCCCCTCAGAAAGTCCCTTTTCGTAGCAGAAATGGTGTGTTTTCCCTTTTTTTGGCGCATTTTCGTCCTTTCCGAAAGGCTTTTTTTCGGCGAAGAGGGGGCAAAACAACCCTTTCAGGCTCTATCAAGCGCAGTGCTGGCTTGCCGTGAATCATACGGAACGTACTGAATAGTAGCATATTACGCAAATTGTCTCGCCACGGATTTTGCATTTTGCATTTTGCAAATAGAAAATTTAAAAAGGGGGTG
>JAILBW010000221.1 GCA_024680695.1 Bacteroidaceae bacterium | reverse complement strand
CGCAAGGTGCTCGATCCGCTCTACTTCGGCTGCCTGATTATCAAGAGCGGCGATGCCGACGGACAGATTAGCGGCGCGCTCAGCACGACGGGCGACACGCTGCGTCCCGCACTGCAGATCATCAAGTGTGCTCCCGGCATCACCTGCGTAAGCGGTGCCATGCTGCTGCTGACCCAGACACCTCAGTTTGGCGAGGATGGCGTACTCGTCATCGGCGATGTAGCCGTAACGCCCGTTCCCGATGCAGCACAGCTGGCTCAGATAGCAGTGTGCACAGCTCAGACAGCCGTGAGCGTGGCTGGCTTCGAGGAACCTCGAGTGGCAATGCTCAGCTTCAGTACGAAGGGCAGCGCCAAGCACGAGGTGGTGGACAAGGTTGTGGAGGCCACTCGCCTGGCCCGTGAACTCGACCCGACGCTGCACATCGATGGCGAACTTCAGGCCGATGCCGCACTTGTGCCCAGCGTGGGATCCAAAAAAGCACCCGGCAGCGACATTGCCGGACGAGCCAATGTGTTGGTGGTGCCCAGCCTTGAGGTGGGCAACATTGCCTACAAGCTGGTACAGCGCCTTGGAGGTGCCGAAGCCATCGGCCCCATCCTGCAGGGCATCGCCCGTCCGGTGAACGACCTCAGCCGCGGCTGCAGCGTGGAGGACATCTATAAGATGGTGGCCATCACGGCTTGTCAGGCCCAGCAGGCAAAGACTTGCTGAGAGTGAAGAAAAAAGGGGCGAGGAGTGAGGAACCACAAAGTTGCTGTTTCATTTGAAATGAGCGAGAACTGCATCTCCATTCTTGCGGTCAAGAGCGAAGCACTTTCCAAACGTATTGTGAAGATTGCTCAGTCTCTCCACTCCGGTAAAGAAAAGATTATCAAAGAGAATTGTTAAATTATAGAGAAAGAGTTTGACGAACGAAGAAATGTAACTTTTATGCTTCACTCTTCGATCTTCACTCTTCACAAAAAAGATGAAAGTATTAGTACTCAACTGCGGCAGCAGCAGCATTAAGTATGCGCTGTACGATATGGCGGACCGCAGCGTCATCACCAGTGGCGGCATCGAGAAGATTGGGCTGCCCGATTCGTTCATCAAGTTCAAACTGAACGGCGAGAAGTTCCAGATAGATCGCCCCATCCAGGAGCACACGGCCGGCGTGCAGTTTATCTTCGAGGTGCTTACGCAGGGCGAACATGCTGTCCTGCAGGATGTGCACGAATTGGATGCCGTCGGCCATCGCATGGTGCACGGCGGCGAGCGCTTCAACAAGAGTGTGCGCCTGACGCCCGAGGTGATGAAGGCCTTTGCGGCATGCAACGATTTGGCACCGCTCCACAATCCGGCAAACATCAAGGGCGTGAATGCCGTCAGCGCCATCCTGCCCGACATCCCGCAGGTGGGCGTCTTCGACACCGCGTTCCATCAGACAATGCCTGACTATGCCTATATGTATGCGCTCCCGTATGAACTCTACGAGAAATATGGTGTGCGGCGCTATGGTTTTCATGGCACCAGCCATCGCTACGTCTCGCAGCGCGTCTGCGAGTTCCTGAATATCAAGTCCGAAGGCAAACGCATCATTACATGCCACATCGGGAACGGTGCCAGCATAGCAGCCGTGAAGGACGGACGCTGCGTGGATACAAGCATGGGCCTCACTCCGCTCGAGGGCCTCATCATGGGCACCCGCACAGGCGACATTGATGCCGGTGCCGTCACCTTTCTGATGGACAAACTCGGCCTCGACACCAAGGGCGTGAGTAATCTGCTCAACAAAAAGTCGGGACTGGCAGGAGTAAGTGGCGGCAGCAGCGACTTCCGCGACATCCTAGCCGGCATTGCGGCTGGTAACGACCGCGCCCGCCTGGCCAAGGAAATGTACACCTACCGCATCAAGAAGTACATCGGACAGTATGCGGCCGCTATGGGCGGAGTGGATGTCATCCTCTTCACCGGCGGCGCAGGCGAGAACCAGTGGGAGGTGCGCGAAGGCGCCACCCGCGGCCTTGAGTTCATGGGCGTCGTGATGGACCGTGCGCGCAATCATGCCTGCCGCGCCACCGAAGCCATTATCTCAGCCGATGGCAGTCCCGTCACCGTCTGCGTCATTCCCACCGACGAAGAACTGATGATTGCGCTCGATACTCAGGCGTTGGTTTAGTCATTATTCGTCTGCTCTTGCCTCTTTTAGGCATCTTTGCCTCCAAGCCCTGGAACCGTAGCTCACTACGCTTCGGCAGGCTTGAAGCCAAATCTGCTCTAAAATAGACTAAGAGCAGTTCAAGGCTTATTTTTAGAATCCACCTAAAAGAAATCCCTCGGAAACATTTCTGCTTCCGAGGGATTTCCTTCTTTATGCGGCCCTTGGACTAAGCCGGGGGCCACGTTTGCTTATTCATCACTTTCCGCTCACTTGATAAGCACCTTCTTTCCGTTCAGGATATAGATGCCCTTCTGCAGCTTGCTGCGTTCCGTAATCTTGCGTCCCTGCAGGTCGAAGAGTCCAGGCTGCGATGTTGCAGAAGACTCCTGCAGCATGTCAACGGCATCGTCGATTTCCAGAACGCCCAGGTCGTGAATGGCTTTGTTTGTCAAGGCAACATCCCACAAGCGCAGTTCTGCAATATCGACAACGCCTTCCTCGCCGTCTTCGTCGCAGAAGAGGTAGGCCACATCGTGGAGCGTCCAGCGTGAATTAGGCGTATAGGTGTTCACCGCCATCTTGCCGTCGATATAGGCCGACATGCATTTCTCGAAGACGGAGAGGACAATGCGGTGCCACTTTCCTTCGACAACCTCGCCATTATAGCCCAGACCACTCGTATTGATGCCGATCTTTGTTTTGTTCAGGAAGATGTCGGCATCGTCGCGATTATTGACGTCGGTTTGCAGCAGTGCGTTGTATCCTGCAAGGCTCTTCGGCCGGATGTCCATCATTATGGTGAAGTACGACTGGTCGGTGCCCAAGTTGTGTGCAATCTGCAGATAGGTGTCGATGGGCACAGTGATGGCTCCGTTGCTCTGAGTGGGACCTTCGACGGGTACGATACCGGCCGCAGCGAGATCGGTCGTCGGCTCAGGTCCGTTGTCTCCCTTGATGGCACCGTTCAGTGTGGCGGTACCTGTGCCGGCCATCAGATTCTCAGGATTATCGAATGTCCACACGCCGATGGGGTCGTATTCGGGCTCTTCCTCCCATATCTGGTCCACTGCGCCGAGTGCCTTTACGTGTTCGTCGGTGAGCGGAACGTCCCAGAATCGCACTTCGGCCACCTCGTCGTAGCCGTCCTCGCCATTATCGTCGGCAAAGAAGAGTGCCTGAGGCCGCAATGTCCACAGCGCATTTGGCGATGTGCTTTGGCCGACTCTCTCTCCGTCCAGGAAGGCATTTGCATAGCCATCCTTCACGACTAACACGATGCGATGCCACTTGTTGGCCTCCATGGCTCCGTTATATCCCAGTCCGCTGTTGTTCAGTCCGATCATGCCGTTCTTGATGTAGAAACTGCCGTCGGTGGTGTTTTGCGGATTCGTGTTGAAGAGTGCTGTGTAGCCTCCCAAGTTTTCGGGCTTCACGTCCATGAGGATAGTGTAGTTTGTCAGGGAAGGCAGACCGAGATTGGTGGTCATCAGGAGGTACGACTCGACTGGCATGGTGACAGCACTGTTCCCCTCCTTGGGGCCTTCCACACAATAGATTCCGGCAAACTCAGGGTCGTCGCTGGTCTCGACACCGTCTGGGCCCTGAAATGCAGGCGTCAGCGTAGCCGTACCTGTGCCGGCCATCAGATCGTCGGGATTGTCGAATGTCCACCAGCCTGTGCTTTCGGGTACATCCTCACCCAACGCAATCTGGGTAACCTCCACAGCTACAGGGTTGAAATACTCGGCCGAGATGGTAATAGTGCCGCTGCGACGTCCTGCTTCCTCCAACGGCTTCATACGGAATGTGTAGTCCTTCTCTCCTTGCACCAGTTCTACATCCACCGGCTCGATCCAATCGGGACACTCGAAGGTGAAGGGTACGTTCGCGTTCACCGAGATGGAGAATTCGGTTTTGTCCACCAGGCGTACGAACGGGGTCTGCACCACGAAGTACTCCTCTACATCTTTATATACATCGCCCAGTCTCTTTGCCAAATTGGCAGAGAAAGGCAGATCCCAGAAGCGAATCTCGGAAATGTCGATTGGCCCTTCTTCTCCGTCATCGTCAGCAAATAGGAGTGCTTCCTTCGTGATAGTCCAGAATTTCTGCGGTTTAGCACTCTCGCCAATGTACTCTCCATCGAGATACAGGATGGCGCGGCTGTCCTTCACCACGAACAGCAAGCGGTACCACTTGTCGGATTGCAGATTGGCTACGTATCCAATCATGTCGCTTGTGCCGCCGCGGCCGATCTTGTTGTCCCTGATGAAGAGTCCGGCATCGGTATTATTCGTCACGTCATATTGGAACAGCGACTTATATCCCGTCAGGTTCACGGGCTTGAAGTCGTACATGATAGTGTAGTCGGTGAGCACTTCATTGTCGGCATTAGGAATAAGCCAAAGGTAGGAATCCTTGGGGATGTTGACGGCGCCGTTCTCCTCGGTCGGTCCTGAAACGGGTGTAATGCCGGCGGCAGCCATGTCCGTAGTTCTCTCGGGGGCATCGTCGGTCTTGTATGCAGCATACATGATAGACTGGTAGCCACTGCCGTCGAGCAGGTCCTTCGGATCGTCGAAGGTCCATATGCCCAGTGCCTCGGGAATCTCGTCGCCAACGTGCACCTGGGTTACCACTACCTCCTGTGTCTCCACCTCTTCGCCTATTACGCGGATAACCCCTTGGCGACGTCCGCTTTCGGTCATCGGCTGTGCGCGGAAGGTGTAGCTCCTTGTGCCCACATAAGGCGTTACCTCGATAGGCTCAATCCATTCGGGCAGCTCGAAGGTGAAGAATACATTGCCTTCCACCTTGATGGAGAAGTCCAGGTCGTCTGTCAGATTCACGGAGGGCGTCAACACATTCATGAAGGGCTGTTCTGTCTGGCCGGTGATCTCCAAGCCCGAAAGGCTCCTCATCTGATCCTCTGTCAGTCCACGCTCCCAGTAGTTCACTTCGGCCACCTCAGTGTCTACCATCTCGTTATCCTCGTCGCAGAAGAGATAGAAGAAGGGATCCAGCTCCCAGCGAGTGTTTCCGCCGCATTTAATCGTCAGCACACCATCCACATAGACGCGAATGTCTCCGTTCAGGCTCACCATGCCGATGCGGTGCCAGGTGTTGTCCTTGATTTCGCCGAAGTATCCGCCCATGGCGACCATACCTATCTTGTTCTGATAAACGAACAGGTCGCCGTCGTTGTTGTTGGTCATGTTCGTCTGCAGCAATCCGTTGTACGGTGCGGCACTCTCCATCTTTACGTCCATCAGGATGGTGTAGTTGTTGCAGGCGTCACTTCTTTCGCGCAGCACCTTCAGGGCCGAGCTGCGTGGAACCAGGATGGCCTTGTTCTCAGCCGTCGGTCCCTCAGCCGGCACGATGCCAGCTTCCTCCAGTGTCTCGACTTCGGTTACCGACTTCGAACCTACGGTGCAAGGCTTCATCGTCATTCCACCCTGTTCCACCTTCAGCAGGTCGGTTGCGTCCTCGAATGTCCATTTGCCATTGGGCGTGGGAACTATGTTGTCGCCTTGGGCCACAGGAGTGTGGAAATCTATTGAAAGGGGCTTCGACGTGTTGTCGTACGAGTCGTAGGCCACCACTTCCAACGTGTAATCGGTATCCGGCGTCAGATTAGGCATGTAGAAGCTCAGCATCTTGGGTGCATCGGTGTTCAGGTAGAACTGCGAGAAAACAAACTTCTCAGACAGTACCAGCCCGCCTCGCTTTGCACGGATGGCATAGCGGAACACACACTCGTCGTCCACTGCTTGCGGGAAATTAATTGTGGCATCGTAAGGCGTCAACTCCAATTCAGGCTTTGCATCCTCAGAAAATACCGGTGCGGGCAGTCCGTCGCGCAACTTCACGTTGTTGGGGTTGTCTTTCTCATCGCGGATGTCGGCATACTGGAACTGCGAACCGTCGAAGGGAGCCTTCAGCACCCAGCGGTGCTCGGTACCAATCTCCAGATCGCGATACGTATCGTAGCGGCGTATTTCGATATCGCCGTTCTCCTGCTCCGAAACCACCAGACCCTCCGTCACATAGGCATAGCCTTCGGGATGAATGCCAGCTGCAACGGCTCCGGGATGAACCTCGGAATAGGTGGTGCTGGCTGTGTTCACGACGGTGTAGTAGTTGTTGTGTGCCGAATTCGGATTCGCGCCCTGATGGATACTGCGCGGGTCGCCCAGGGGATAGTGGCTGTGTCCGGCAAACATGACAGCCTGCGGATACTTGTTCAGCACGGCATTCATGCGGTTTGTGCCCCATGTGCTGCCGTTCTCGAACTCCGGCCATGAGCCGTACACCGACCACTGGGGCGGAACATGCGTGAAGATGAAAATAGGCTTGCCCGGGCATTCCAGGGTGGCCTGTGCCATCCACTCGTCCACCTGCTGCAGCAGTTCGTCGGGATAGGCACTTGTGCCGCCTGTGCTCAGCATGCTGATGGTGATGAAGGGATAGCCCTTGATAATCTTGAACTGGTGCATGGGATAGAGTTCTCCGCCATTGAAGACACTCAGTCCGTTCTGGTAGTTGGCTACGCCATTGCTGTTGCCATGGTCGTGGTTGCCCATCATGAAGAGCAGGTCGCCCACTGGGTTTGTGTAGTTCACGGGGTCGTTGAAGACGCTTACCAGTAGATCATACTGGTCGGCCCGTCCGGCATCTGCCAGGTCACCGACGATGGCCAGTGCATCGAGCTTGGCGCGTCCGGTCAGGTTCTTCAGTGCCTTGGGCACCTTCACCATTGCGCCCTCGCCGACGCCATTGTTGAAGTGGATGTCGGAGATGACACCGAACGTCAACCGCTCGCTCTCCTGTCCCCATACATTCATTCCTGCCAGACTTATCAGCGCAGCCAGGAACATGGAAGTAATCCTTTGTTTCATGTCAGTTAGCGTTTAAATATTAATTGATGTTGGATTGTTTGCGGCACAAAGATACGGAAAAGAATGGAATACTCAATCATGTAAGTCCTTTTTTTCGTCTCTTGCCCCTAAAACTTTGTTCGCGACTCGCGTTTCGGCATGGTGTTCACTTCATGTGGACATCGCGCTGTGGGAACGGAATCTCGATGCCGTTCGCGTTTAGCGTATTGTAGATAGCTTCGCGAAGACGTCCGCTCAGGGGTATCTTTTCCTCGACAAGCATCCACACCACTACGGCCAGATCGACGCTGCTCTCGCCGAAATCGATGAACGATACCGACAGAGGCGTCTTCCTCACGTTTGTCACGTTTTGTCCGAAGGCATTCTTCTCGAGGCAAATGGGTGTAAGCGCTTCCACGAGCAGGCGGCGCACCTGTTCGACGTCTGTGCCGTAAGCTACGCCGACAGGCAGTCGCACCAGCTCGTAGCGGTGGTTGCGGGTCATGTTCTTGAAGTTCTTGCTGAAGAGTGTGCTGTTCAGGAAGGCGATGACGCAGCCGTCGGTGGTGACAATCTGAGTGCTCTGATAGGTGATGCTCTCCACCTTGCCGCGAATGCCGTCGCACTCGATGTAGTCGCCTACATGCAGACGTCCCGTCATCAGGCTGATGCCGTAGAAGAAGTTCTCGATGAGATTCTGCATGGCGAAGCCGAGACCGGTGGCCAGACCGGCCGTGACGAGCGATATGCCGCTCCAGGGCACCTCGAGCATGACCATGGCGATGATGATGTAGAGCCCCCAGACGAGGATGGCCGTTACGTTGCGCGCCAGGGTCAGATTCATTTCCGTACCGGGTTTCATCAACTGGCGGCGATAGTGGATGTAGCAGCTACGGATAACGTAGTTGAGGTAGCGGAATATGAACCACAGCTCAGCCACGAGGCACAGCTTGTAGAGGGAGAAGCGAATGAGGCCCGGCCGTCGGATGATGTCCATCGAGAAAATCTTAACGCACAGAGCTGTCATCTCGAACACTTTGGCAGCCCACAGGATGCTGAACAGCACCGAGAGGACAGCCATGATGGGAACCAGTGTGCGATGGACAAGGTCGTAGAGCCACGTCTTCCCGATGTGCCGTCCCGCCCGCATTTCCTCGAGCAGCTGAGCTCTCTCGTTCTCGATGTTCTCGCCCCGCTGCTGGCGCTCCTTCAGCTCGGGCCGGATGCGAAAGACGATGACGCGGTTCTCATACATCTCCATCAGGTCGTAAATGCAGGTGATGGTCATTATGGCGGCCAGCTGGAATGTCCACCATATCATAATCTGGACGGCCAGCAGCGTGAAACCGATCCACGAAGCAAGGCAGGCGATGCACATTGCGGCACTGGTGATGTCGGTGTAGATGCGGTCGAGCATGGGCAGATGGATGCGATGCCTGCCTGCCGACTTCAGCTGCCAGAGGGTGAGGGCGAGCATGATGGGTGGGAAGATGAGGTTTACGAGAATGTTGGGCATCAGCGTGATGCGCATCAGGATGACGAGGAAGGCTGTGCACATCAGCGGCATGTATATCTGCGAAGCATGGCGCATCTGCTCGCCCTTCAGCCGGATGTAGAGGCTCAGGTAGATGGCCTCCATGAGCCAGGCAATGTTGATGATGAGGCCGGTACTCATCTGCACGAAGTTGCGTTGCGCAAAGGTGCGAACTACCATTACGAAGATGGCAAAGAGGGCGATGCCCACCACGTTGTTCAGCATCCTCCGCTTCAGGGCATAGTTGTTTCCCCGCCAGCGTTTCGGCAGGAGCCATCTCAGGAAAACGTAGCTGATAACCAGCGCGAGCATCAGGTAGAACAACAGGAAGATGCTGATGGATACGACGTAGATTCCGCGCCACTCCGAGAAGTTCTGTGCGTGGCCCTCGAAGGGCATGTATTTCGAGCGCACGCTGTTCTTGGCGCGCAGGTACTGCATGGGGAACGTCGAGAGGATGGTGAAGTAGTTGCTCCCTCCGTTGCGGAAGATGTTGTCTTGCAGTACCTTGTATCGGCTCTGCGCAAACTCGTTCAGGGCCTCCACCTTCGTGCGCACGCTTTGATAATAGGTACTCTCGGCCTGCATGGTCTCGAGGAATGTCTGCATGCCGTCGCGCAGTGTTTGGGCGAATTCCAGACAGTCGTCGCGGTCTGTCAGCTGCTGCCCGCTGAGGTAGAGCGGCTCCTCGGTCTCCTCCTGGCTGTCTTCCTCCTCGGAGGTGGGAGCGGGTGGTGGAGGCATATCCTCGGGCGTTTCCTTCTCAATCTCGTCGGTGGGAAGCCTGTGTCGGGCCGCAGCCAGCGAGTCGATGGCCTGCAGCAAGATGGTGTCGCTCTCCGTTAGCACCTCACTGGCATCCTTCACGGGCGGAATGCTCTTGAGCGAGGTGATTAGTGCGTCGTATCGCTCGATTTCCTGCTCGATGTGCGTAATGATGCGGTTGTATTGCCACATCTTGCTGTCGCGCTGGTTGAGCTGATGGTAGAGGCTGGTGGCCTGTTGGCAGGCGTAGGCCATGTCGAAGGTGTTCTCGGTCGATTGCGAGTAGAGCATCAGCCCAATCTGCTCGCACTGCTGCATGTATTTGACCAGCTGCAGATGCTGTGCGGCTCCTTGCTGTTCGTATCGTGCCATGAAGGCCTGATGCTTTTCGTAGTTGGCCTGCAACTCAGCCTTCAGTACGCCGATTGTGCGGGCCAGGTCGCGCTCCTTCAGCACGGCTTTTCCGCCCGCGATGCCCAGCAACGCCAGGCAAACCAGCATGATGATTCTCTTTCCCATACGTTTTTGTAAGTCTCTTAGTGTGTTCTGTTTTGCAAAGGTACGGAATTTAAGGAAAAGAGTAGGGCTTTTCCCTAAATTTTTTCACTTTTAACACCTTCAGGTGGGTTCTAAAAATCAGCTTTGAACTATGCTTAGGCTATTTTTGAGCGGATGTGGCTTCAAGTCCGAAGATACTTCCGCACGGGAAATTGCAAAAACTCAAGAAGGTTGAAAACATCTATCACATCTATCACATCTATCACACGGCCGCTGCTGTAGCGGGATTCGGGAGTGATAGATGGTGTGATAGATGTGATAGATGATTGCCAAAAAGGGGATTTCACACGCATTTTCGGGTCGGAATTCGCGCAAAAAAGCGTTTTTAAACGCAATTCTGAACGCAATTTTGAATAAACATTTGTGATTTCGGAGGCGATTTCGCGAAAATGAATGGTATTTTGAAAGCAATTTCGTGCAAATTAACTGCGTCACACAAGCGATGCAACCCGTTTTACACACTTCTACATCAGCTGTGTAATTCATTTACATCATGGGTGTAATCATTTTACATCACGCTGTAATCGTTTTACGGCAGTGTGTAACGATGGCAGTTTTACTGTGTGCCTGCACACAAAGAAAAGGGTATGGCTACAACGTCTAAGGCGAAGCCTCAACCACAACACAAGTGTTTTTCGGGTTTTTGT
>JAILBW010000213.1 GCA_024680695.1 Bacteroidaceae bacterium | reverse complement strand
CAATTTTGCCTTTATGAACGTGGACACCTTCGCCGTTGTGGTTTGATGATGAAATGAGATAAGAGACAATTCCTTCTGTTTATACACTTTAACGATGTACGTTGTGGTTTGATGATGAAATGAGATAAGAGACAATTGAAGAGAGGAAGAGCTTAACTTCTATGAAGTTGTGGTTTGATGATGAAATGAGATAAGAGACAATATAGTGGTGATTACATTGATCCTACTAAGAGTTGTGGTTTGATGATGAAATGAGATAAGAGACAATGTTTCATGACATTAAAACTCTATCAAGTTTGTTGTGGTTTGATGATGAAATGAGATAAGAGACAATTCACTCGCTACGCTTCGTGCGCTCATCACTGTTGTGGTTTGATGATGAAATGAGATAAGAGACAATCCTTAAGGATTACGGGTTCGTCGAGTTGGGTTGTGGTTTGATGATGAAATGAGATAAGAGACAATTAAAGAACAGATATAATCATGTATGGCTAAAAGATATGAAATAAGAAACAGCACTGCCGAGTTCCTTATTTTCCAATTGGAGAATAAGGAACAGGGCATTGAAGTGATGTACGCCGATGAAACGATTTGGGGTACACAAGATGCTATAGCTGCACTCTTCGGGAAAAGTCGTTCAACGATTGCAGAGCATTTGCAAAATGCCTTCAATACAGGAGAGTTAGCAAAAGATTCAGTTTGTCGGAAATTCCGACGAACTGCCACTGATGGAAAGGAATACAACACTCAATACTATAGCCTCGATGCCATCATCGCTGTGGGCTATCGTGTGAACAGTATCCGTGCCACTCAGTTCCGTCAGTGGGCAACGAGTGTGCTGCGTCAATATGCCATCCGTGGCTATGTACTTGACAGAAAGCGCATGGAGAACGGAACGTTCCTGGGCGAAGACTACTTTGAACATCTACTTGCCGAGATTCGCGAGATCCGCCTCTCAGAGCGTCGCTTCTATCAGAAACTCACAGACATCTACGCCACCAGCATGGACTATAACAAAGATGCTCCTACCACAAGACAGTTCTTCAAAATGGTGCAGAACAAGATGCACTTTGCTGTGCATGGTCGTACGGCTGCGGAATTGATTATGGACAGAGCCGATGCCGATAAGGAACACATGGGCCTGACCACATGGGAGAATGCGCCAGACGGGAAAATCGTCAAGACTGATGTCGCTGTAGCCAAGAACTATCTGAAACAGACGGAGCTCGAAGATATGGGACGTATCGTGACGGCTGTGCTGGAGTTTGCCGAGAGCCGTGCCAAACGGCATATCCCCATGACAATGGAGGATTGGGCAAAGCGTATTGATGCCTATCTGAGCAGCGACGAGCGCCCCCTGCTTGCAGATGCAGGCAGTGTGAGCCACGAAGAGGCTGTGCATCATGCCGAAACTGAGTTTGAGCGCTACCGCATCGTACAAGACAGATTGTTCCAAAGTGATTTTGACAGATACTTGGGGGCATTGCCGTTGGAAGATGAAGAGTCAAGTCCAGCAGAGTGACAGAATGATATACGATGACGACCAGATGCTGCGGTCGGCCCCTCATTAGTCATTATATCGTCGCCCCCCTTGTAGAGGCGTGGATTGAAACAAATACTCAGTATGTAATACGATAAGCTGTTGTGGTTTGATGATGAAATGGGTTAAGAGATAATAGCTTCTTGAAGGTCAGGTCGGCACTTGCAAGGAGAAGGCTGCGTTACGGCTTACGACGAGTTTCCTTGGGGGTGGAGGGCGACGACTGGACTGCCTGCTTGCGGAACTGGTTGGGTGTCAGTCCGTAGAAGCGATGGAAGAGCTGGTGGAAGTAGGCCACGGTGTCGAACCCCATCTCGAAGGCAATTTCCTTGCACGAAAGGGTGCTGCTGAGCAGTAGGTCCTTGCTTTGTGCCAGCTTCAGCCGGATGAAGTAGTTGCCGGGGGTGAACCCAGTGTAGGTCTTGAAATCCTTGCGGAACTTGGAATAGCCCATTCCCACTTCGCGCGCCACCTGCTCCATGAGCAGCACCTCGCGGGAGTGCTCGGCCATGTAGTGCTTGGCTTGGTTTATCTGGTCGAGGGTGCTGTTGCTCAGCGAGCGGGGCTGGCGCGTCAGGGCGTATATCTTGCTGAGGAAGAGGCAGACGTATCCGGCCAGTTGCTGCTGGTAGGCAGGTGTCTGGTTCTTGGCCACTTCGTAGGCGTCCTCGAAGTGAGTCCAGAAGGCGTTGTGTGCACCCACGCGGATGTGGGGCGTCGCTGGGCTGAAGAACTGATGGTGAACCAAATGATCGGCATATCCGCCTGTGAAGCCAATCCACGCCTCGGTCCATCCCACTTCGGGGTCGGGAGCATAGCTGTGCCACTCGCCGGGGAAGAGCAGTATGACGTCTCCGCCCTGTACGAGCGTCCGGCTGCAGTGGGTCGATTCGAACCAGCCACGGCCTTGCAGTATGTACAGAATCTGGTATTCCTGAATGATGCGCCCTTGCTCGGGGCTGAACAGATAGTCGTGAGGGTGCTCGCCGTAGGGATACTTGCATCCTGCCTGCACATCCTGCATGCCGACGGTGGTGGTAACTATTCCCCACTCGAAGTCCGACTGCTGCGGTATCAGATATTTGATGTTCTCCATAGCGAATTGGTGTCTTCCGATTGCAAATATACGATTTTTTCGCTCTCGTCATGATGTTTTTCGTGAAATAATCAGAAGAATTGTCAAAAAACGACATTTTATTGTCATTTTTTTAGTGTGTATTCAGACAAAAGGCCGTAATTTTGCACGGAAATCATTGACAATTTCATTCATTCTTGGACAAGCCAAGCGCTAACCACTAACCGCTAACCAATGAACGCGAAACATTTCTTTGCCTTGGTGCTTACCCTGCTGTGGCTGCTGCCGCAGGCTGTAGGTGCACAGAAGCCACTCTCGACGCGCGAATTCAGTCTGCCTGACATGAAGTGGCGACCCATCCCGCTATGGTTCTGGAACAACGCTACGGTCGAAGGAGACCAACTGGAGGTGCAGCTGGAGCAGATGGTGAAGACCGACTACTATGGCGGATGTGCCATCCTGCCTTTCGGCACTGGCTTCCGTCCCGGCTACCTCTCGCCGGAGTATTTCACACTCTACGGACGGGCCATCGAGAAGGCCAAGTCGATGGGGGCCCACATGTCGATCTACGACGAATACGGCTTCCCCAGCGGCAGCATGGGTGCCATCAACGGATCGGGCGTCACGACATTCAAGAACAACCACCCGGAGCATACCATCAAACGCCTCGACAAGACGGAGATCACCGTGGCGGGAGGTACGGCAGTCTCAAGGCGCTTCAACGTAAGGGGACGGCTGATGAGCATCGTGGCCTGGAACCGCGAGACGAACGAGATAGTCAGTCTGCGCGAACATCTCAACGCGGACAATCTGCTCACATGGACTGTGCCCGAGGGTATCTGGCAGGTGATGCTGTTCCAGTGTGTGACCGACGGCGACCCCAACGTGGACTACCTCTCGCCCGAGGCTGTCGGACTCTTCATTCAGGACACTCACGGTGCCTACCATGCGCATTTCCCGGAGGCCTTTGGCACCACCGTGGTTTCCACCTTCTTCGACGAACCCACGATGTATCGTGCCCAGGGCCGCATGTGGACGAACGACTTCAACGAGAAGTTCCAGGCACGATACGGTTTCTCGCCCGAGATGCTCTATCCGGCGCTGTGGTACAATATCGGCCCTACTACCGCCGCTGCCCGCAACATGCTCTTCGCCATGCGTTCCGACCTTTATGCACGGGGCTTCATGGGCTCCATCAGCACCTGGGCCGACGCACACCACATCCTGGCCACAGGCCATCAGGATCAGGAGGAGATCGTCAACCCCTCGAATGTGGCTGGCGACCTGATGCTCGACGGGAAGTACTTGAGCATGCCCGGCATCGACAAGATCGGCGGGCCGGTGGGCACGGAGAACTTCTACAAGGTGGTGTCCTCGTCGGCCAACAACTGGGACAAGGCCTACGTGATGTCCGAGACCTACGGCGCCATGGGTAACATCTCCGTCGAGACGATGTATCAGGTGGCTATCGAACAATATACCAAGGGCATCAACCACCTCATTCCGCATGCTGTCTGGTACGACGACCACAACGTTACCTTCCTGCCCGAGCTGTCGTGGCGTAACTCCCTTTACAATAAGGCCTTGCCTCGGTTCAACAGGTTCCTCTCCCGCCTGAACTACATGCTGGCTCGTCCGGGACGCCATGTGGCCGACGTGGCCATGCTGTATCCTATTCAGACTCAGTATGCGGGCAATTATCTGGATGGTCCCAAGGGCTACTACACCGGCGGGGTCGATGTGCCGGGAACGGACTATACGGAGGTGTCGCGCCTGCTGACGGACGAACTGGGCATCGATTTTACGTACCTTCATCCGGAAGTGCTCGACGATCGCTGCCGTGTCGAAGAGGGATGGCTCGAGATGTGCAACGAGACGAACTCCGAGCGTTTCTCTGTCGTGGTGCTCCCCGGAGTGAAGACCATTTCGACGAGCAACATGAAGAAGATCGAGGAGGCATGGGCTGCCGGAGCGACAGTCATCTTCACTACCCAGCAACCCAGCGAATCGGCCGACATGGGGGGCGACGAGGAGGTGCAGGCCATCGTGGCGCGTATGACCGCAGGGGCTGAGGGTGCCGGCAAGGCGATCTTCGTGGCAAAGCCTACTGCCGAGACGCTGCACGATGCGCTGATGCAGCATCCAAGACCGCTCGACGTAGAGTCGCAAGGTGGCAGCCACCCCTTCAACTATATCCACCGCATGCTCGACGGGCGCGATGTCTATTTCTTCGGCAACCTGGATGCCACTACTTCCGAGAACACCATCCTCCTGCGCAATGCGCCAGCATCGGCTCTCCTGCTCGATCCTCGTTCGGGTGAATGCAGCACGGCTGAGCTGACGGCGACGGACGACGGCAGGCGGCAACTCAAGCTCCGGCTGCGACCCAACCAATCGGTATTCCTCGTCGATGAGGCCCTGATAGAACAGAACGGCGGAGACGCAGAAACCGAGGAGAAGGGGCTTTCCTACACCATCGAGGCACGCGTCCTCATCGAGAAACTCTCTGCCGGCATCTGCTTCGCGTCGTCCGACAGCCAGAACTTCTATATGTGGCAATTCAACGTCTCGAAGCCTGCGGCGCCGTGCCTGCGTCCGCACAGCTGGATGGGTGGCGCTGCCTCGGTGCTGGGCGAGGTGCCCTTGAAGGACGAGGCACGCATCCAGCGCAACAAGGCCTTCAACATCCGACTTGAGGTTGAGAATGAGCAATATGTGACGACATACGTGAACGATGTCCTTGTCGATGAACGTGCGGGCAACTTCGTGTACGGCAAGTTCGGCTTCCGTCAGGCACACGATGATACGTATGGCTCGGAGGAGACAGCCCGCTTCGACGATGTGCGCGTTACACGAAGCGACGGTCGCGTACTCTTCTTCAGTGATTTCTCTTCGGCAAACCCCTTCACGGCTGGTACTGTCATGGCTGGCTGGCTGCGCGTACAGGGAGGCATGTCAAACGAGGTGCGGGCATGGGTCAAGGTGCTGCCCGACGGCATCGCTTCCGTGATGCTCCCCCTTCGCTCTTCGCCTGCACCGCAGATGTGGAGCCTCTCGGGAATGCCGCTCTCGACGACACCTCGCCACATGGTGTATATCAAGGGCAATCGCAAGGTGCTTTCGCGGTAATTCATTGAAAAAAGGTTGTAAGGTTGTAAGGTTGTAAGGTTGAAGGTTATAAGGTTGTAAGGTTATAAGGTTGTAAGGTTATAAGGTTAAAGACGAATAAAGTAAAGAAATACATCCGACAATGAAAAAGTTCAAGATATACAGTGCAGCACTGGCCCTGCTGCTCGTTGCGCTCCCCTGCACCACCACGCAGGCAGGAAGCCTCATCCGCGTACTGCAGTTCAACCTGCGACTCATCAGCTCCAGCGACGGCAACAACAACTGGTACTACCGCTGCAACGACGTGGCAGCCTTCTGCCATGATGTGCGCCCCGACATGTTCGGACTGCAGGAAGTGACTCCCGCACAGCGCACCTTCATGATAAACGCCATGACCGAATATGCCTCCGTAGGCCTCGGACGCGACGGCGGACAGACGGGCGAGCACTGCCCCGTCTTCTACCTGAAGTCGAAGTACACCCTCGAGAAGAGCGGCACATTCTGGCTCTCCGACACCCCCGACCAGGTGAGCAACACCTGGGGCGCCGCCTGCCGACGCATCGTCTCGTGGACCATCCTGCGCGACAAGAAGACCGGCGAGCGATTCTGCTACGCCAACACACACTTCGACCACAAGAACCAGACGGCACGCGACAAGAGCTCACGACTCACCAAGGAGCGACTGGCACAGTATGCACCGGGACTGCCCATCATCGTCACAGGCGACTACAACTGCACCCCCACCAGCACCTGCTACAAGCGCATGATCGAACCCGACGGCACCTTCCCCATGCACGAGGCATGGCGCGACGCACGCATCAAGGAGGGCAACGAAGGCACATTCCACAGCTGGGGTAGCGTGGCCGTAAGCAATCGCGACCGCATCGACTTCATCTTCCACACACCCGACATCAAGTCGCTGCGCTGCGTCACCGACGACACCTCGAAGCGCCCACGCATGCTCTCCGACCACGATGCCGTCTATGCCGACCTGCAACTGCCCTGACCCCACACATCCCTCCCTCACACACAAACATAACACCCCACCGACGTGCCACTCAGACTACCCGACGGACTGCCCGCCATCAAGCTGCTCAAGGAGGAGAACATCTTCGTCATGGGACGCGAACGTGCCGATAGCCAGGACATTCGCCCCCTGCGCATCGTCATCCTGAACCTGATGCCACTGAAGATAACCACCGAGACAGACCTCGTCCGGCTGCTCTCGAACAGCCCCCTGCAGCTGGACATCCACCTCATGAAGGTGAAGGCCCACACCAGCAAGAACACGCCCGTGGAGCACATGCGGGCCTTCTACCGCGACTTCGAGGACATGCGCCACGAGAACTTCGACGGCATGATCATCACCGGCGCACCTGTCGAACACCTGGCCTACGAGGAGGTCACCTACTGGGACGAGATCAGCGACATCTTCGCCTGGGCACGCACCCACGTCACCAGCACGATGTACATCTGCTGGGCCGCACAGGCCGCACTCTACAGCTACTACGGCGTGCCAAAGTACCCGCTCGAGGAGAAGATGTTCGGCATCTTCGACCAACATCCGCTCGACGCCCGGCTGCCCATCTTCCGCGGCTTCGACGATGTCTTCCGCATGCCACACAGCCGCCATACCGAGGTGCGCCGCGACGACATCATGCGCGTACCCGAACTGACCATCATCGCCGAGGGACGCGAGAGCGGCGTCTCGATGGTCATGGCACGGGGCGGACGGGAGATTTTCGTCACAGGCCACTCGGAATACAGCCCCATGACGCTCGACACGGAGTATCGACGCGACCTGGCCAAGGGACTGCCCATCAAGAAACCCGTGAACTACTATACGGACGACAACCCCGACCTGCCGCCGCTCGTCACCTGGCGCGCCCACGGCAACCTCATCTTCACCAACTGGCTGAACTACTACGTCTATCAGGAGACGCCCTATAATGTCGAGGACATCCATTGAACTGCTTGCCCCTGCCCGCAACCTGGAGTGTGGCCGTGCTGCCATCGACCACGGAGCCGACGCGGTGTACATCGGTGCACCACGCTTCGGAGCGCGCGCCGCAGCCGGCAACTCGGTGGAGGATATTGCCCAGTTGTGCCAATATGCCCACCCCTACGGCGTGCGAATCTACGTCACGCTGAACACCATCCTCTACAACCCCGAACTTGTCGAGGTCGAGGCACTCATCTGGTCGCTCTATCGCGCCGGAGTGGACGCCCTCATCGTTCAGGACATGGCCCTCCACGAGATGCACCTTCCCCCCATCCCCCTGCATGCCAGCACACAGATGGACAACCGCACACCTGAGCAGGTGCGCTGGCTCGCTGCGCTGGGCTACGAACAGGTGGTGCTGGCACGCGAACTCTCCCTGCCCGAGATCCGACGCATCCACGAGGCAGTGCCCGAGGTGCGCCTCGAAGCCTTTGTCCACGGCGCCCTTTGCGTGAGCCTGAGCGGACGATGCTATGCCTCGCAATCCTGCTTCGAACGCAGCGCCAACCGCGGCGAGTGTGCACAGTTTTGCCGACTACCATTCTCGCTCGAGGACGACGAAGGCCACACCATACTGCGCGACAAGCACCTGCTCTCGCTGCGCGACATGAACCGCAGCAGCGACCTCGAAGAGATGCTCGATGCCGGAGTCGTCAGCTTCAAGATCGAGGGACGGCTCAAGGACGTTGCCTACGTGAAGAACATCACCGCCCACTACCGCCTGCAGCTCGACAGCATCCTCAGTCGCCGGACGGAATACGTGCGGGCCTCGGAAGGCGAGCAACGCCTCACCTTCTCCCCCGACCCGCAGCGCAGTTTCTCGCGCGGATTCACCGACTACTTCCTGCATGGCCGCAAGCCCGGCATGGCCTCGATGGACACCCCCAAGAGCTGCGGCCCCGTGGTGGGCATGGTGAAGGAGGTGCGCGGCCACTCGATCGTAGTCTCGGGCACTGCTTCCTTCAGCAACGGCGACGGCCTCTGCTACCTGGACCGACAAGGCCAGCTGCAGGGCTTCCGCATTAATCGCGCCGAGGGCAACCACCTGTTTCCCGCCCAGATGCCCGACTTGGAACGAGGCACCATCCTGCGCCGCAGCTACGACCAGCAATGGGAATCGAGCATGGCACGCACGACAGCCAAACGCAGGATTCCACTGATGTGGACGCTGGACGAGACGCCACAGGGCTTCGCGCTCACGGCCAAGGCCTCCGGCGGACAGACGGTCACACTCGACTTCTCACTGGAACACCAACTGGCTCGCACCGACCAGACGCCCTCCATCAAGGACACGCTCAGCCGACTGGGCGACACACCGTTCGTGAGCACTGGCGTCGACATCCATTTCACGGCGCCGTGGTTCATCCCCCGCAGCATACTGGTCGACTGGCGGCGAATGGTGATAAAGAAACTTGGCACACGCCCCTCTGCCCCGACAAGCACGCCACCGAAGAGCACACTCATCAGCGCCAGACAGCACGCTCTTCCGCCACAGGGAACACACCCCTCGGCACCCAACGTCAGCAACCGCCTGGCACGCCAATTCTACAAGAGGTACGGCATCGCCATCGAGGAACCGGCACTGGAAGTGCAACCACCCGAGGAGGCCAAACGCAGGGGGACAGCCCTGATGCGCTGTCGCTACTGCATCCGCTACGAACTGGGGCTGTGTCGCCGACAGCAACTGGCCCCGAACGCCATACAACAAACGACTCCGGACAGCAGGCAGCAGGCTTCGGACAGCAGGCTGCAGGCTTCGGACAGCAGGCAGCAGGCTTCGGACAGCAGGCTTGAACCAGTCTCAGCCAGCAATGACAAACGCAATGCTCCCCCACTCTTTCTCGTTTCGCAGGACGGCAGACGCTTTCGCCTCGATTTCGACTGCGCCCACTGCCAGATGGTGGTGAGGCATGATTAAAGAAGTATTAAGACAAAAAGGGAATAACTATACATCGGTAAATAGATAAGACGGATAACATGAAGAGATTACTCACACTCGTAGCCGGCCTGATAATGACGGTGGCGGCAATGGCACTCGAGAATGGCTCGACCGTGCGACTGGAATGCGGAGGCAAAAGCCTCATCATGACAAACTCGTCGCTCGACGTTTCGACGGCAGCCGTGATGTGGACCGAAACCAACACCAACTCGCAGCGATGGATACTCACGGAGAACGGACGCGGCGGATACTACCTGCAGAACGTCTATTCGGGCTTCTACCTGGGCGCCATCAGCTCCACCGGGAGCGGAGGCAACGTGGGACAGGTGGCACAGAGTGCCGTCAGCTCGCGCGGCACCTGGTACATCGAACCGGTGGAGGGCAAGGAGGACACGTATGTCATCTACCTGAACTCGGCACGCCGCGTAGCACTGGCCACGGCAGCCGAAGTGACAGAAGGCTCGGTAGCCACCCTGCAGACAGCCGCACAGACCGACGAGGCACGCATCCACTGGCGCATAGAGGCCGTCGAGGCACTGCCCAACCAGTTCACAGAGGCCATGCGCGACGACATGATGGCCAAGTTCAAGGCACGCCACTACAAGAAGCAAAGCACGGGCTACAGCATCGACAACGGCGGATGGTGGGGCGATGCCGAGATGTTCGAGACGATACTCGACGCCTACGAAACGACCGGCAACATGGAATACGCCACGATGTTCGACAACCTGTACGAGAACTTCATCGTCCGCAACAAGAGCAGCTGGTACCAGTCGGGCGTGTCGGGCTACAACGCATACAACGACGACATCGCCTGGATGTGCATTGCCTGCACCCGCGCCTACCTGCTGACGGGAACAGCCAAATACCTGTCCACCGCAAGGACCAACTTCAACGGCATGTTCAAGCGCGCCGACTGCTACGGCAACGACCTCCTGCAGTGGAAGCACGGCTCGGGACAAGGCACCAATTCCTGCATCAACGGGCCGGCCACGGTGTGCGCCTGCTATCTGGCCATCGCCACTGCCGACATGTCGTACTACGAGAAAGCCAAGAAGACCTATCTGGCCCACCGCAAACTGCTCTACGAGTTCTCGAACGGCAAGCCTACCGGACAGGTGTGGGATTCGTACGATCAGGAGGCAAAGAAGTACAACTACTGGGCCTCCACCTACAACCAAGGCACCAGTCTGGGCGCGGCGCTGATGCTCTACGACTACTACAAAGACCCGATGTACAAGGAGGACGCCGACGCCATCATCAAGTGGACGGTGGCTAACATGGCCAATACGCACGGCATCGTCAAGGCATGCCAGACGGTGCGCGGCGACCTGTGCGGCTTCAAGGGAATCCTGATGCGCTACATCCGACGCTACGCCGAGGACATGGGACATCCCGAGTACTACGACTGGATGGCCAAGAATGCCTACCACGCTTGGAACAACCGCAACTCGAGCGGCATCACCTCCTCGGCATGGCTCTACAAGGCGGAGGAGGACTTCAAGCATCAGGAAGGCACCGAGCTGAAGACCTTCGAGTCGTTCGGCAACAGCACCTGCCTCTCGGCGGCCTTCAATGCCCATCTGGGGGCGGTGGACAAGCACGATGCCTACAAGCGCATCGAGGCCGAGCACTTCAACTTCCTGCGTGGAGCAGCGCGCGGCACCGCACCGGCCGAGGAAGGCAGCGAGACAGACGTGGCCACCACGATGGGCTCGATACAGAACGCAAAGTACGTGGGCTTCCGCGATGTCGACTTCGGAACGAAGCCAGCCTCGCACATCCTCCTGCGCGCCAATATGCTGAGGACTGCCTCGCGCCTGCGCGTCTATGCCGACCATCCCACGAAGGGCACCCTGCTGACAACCATTGCCACCACCGATGCCGAGGCACAGGGGCAGTGGGGCCTCATCACCAAGGAACTGGACTTCCCCATCGAGGGCATGCACGACATCTACCTTGTGGGATACGGCAACTCCGGCATTGCGCTGGCTGACATCGACTGGTTCCGTTTCGAGGCACGCCACACCATATTCGCCGACCTCACCAATATGGGCGGACGACTGACGGCCTCGGCCACTACACCCGACACGAACCTCTGCCTGATGACCGACGACTCGCCATTGACCGACGCAGCGATACAGAGCGCCGAAGGGGAGGCATGGGTGCAATACGTTTCCGACACCCCAGTTCGCCTGCAGGGCTACGCAGTATTCTCCCCGATGGCAGCTGGCTCCGACCCCACAGCATGGACACTCAAGGCAAGCAATGACGGCACACAGTGGACCGTACTTGACACTCAGAGCGACGCAACCTTCAGCGCCCGTGGACAGAAGAAGCAGTTTGCACTCACTCCCGACGCGGACTACACCCACTTCCGCCTCTGCTTCGAAAACGTGGCCGAAGCAGCATCCGTGGCGCTGAGCGAATGGCAGCTCATGGGACAAGGCATCCTGCCGACCGACATCACCGCCGACGGAGGGACGCTGAGCAACGACTCCCACAACCCGCTCACAGACAAGGATATTGCGACGACCGTCACAATGGCACAACCACAGGAAATCATCTACCAGTCCGACGGCAAGTATCGGCTCACAGCCTACACGCTGACAGCCACTTCGACCTCGACGGCCCCGACGGCATGGACCCTCTACGGCTCAGGCAACGGCACCACTTGGACAGCTCTCGACTCGCGTCAGGAGCAGTCCTTCCCCTACGACCACAGCACGAATGCCTATGCACTCGGCGACGTAGAGTCGTACGTCTATTACAAGCTCTCGCTCGAAGGCGACGGAAACGCAGAACTCGCCGAATGGCAGCTACTTGGCGCACTCGACTTCGGTGCTTTCTATGCCGACGTCACGCGCATTGCCAATGTGACGGCAGCTGACGGCTCCGCAGTCGAAGGGCTCACGGACGACAATGGCCACTCGTATGCCTCGGTGGCTGGAGACGCGATGAAATGGAAGTTCACCTTCCCCATCGACGTGCGCGTACTGGGCTATTCGGTAATCTCAGCCGACGACTCACGCCTCGACCCGAAGGGCATTCAGATGGTGGGCACGAAGGAGGACATCGTCACCACCATCTCGACGCGCACACTCTCGCTGGGTGTGAGAGGGTCGCGCGTAACGGCCACAGTCTCATCCACCAGGACGTTCCACGAGGTGGAGTTCCAGGTGAACACCACAGCCGGCGACACGGCTGCCACCCGCGTAGCCGAGCTGGAAATCTACGGCACGGCAATCGCCGAGGAGGGCCACCGCCTGTTGCCCGCCACAGAGTCGGTGACAGCCTCGGCACCCGGCCTGGCCACCAACGAGGGCATAGAAAAGCTGTCGGACCAGACACGAACGACGAAGTACCATGCCGACTTGGCCGAGCCCGTCGCTATCCTCACGACATACAATGAACCGAAGCGCATCGACACCTATGCCATCACGGCTGCCAAGGACGAGCCTTCGCGCGACCCAGCCTCGTGGCGCATGGAAGGCTCGAACGACGGGGAGACATGGACACTGCTCGACGAGCGCAGCGGAGAGAGTTTCTCGCAGCGCTACGCCACACAGTTCTACACGATTGCCGAGCCCAAGGAGTACACACAATACCGACTGACGGTGAGCGAGGCCGCCAAATCCACCCACCTGCAGATGGCACAGCTGCAGTTGCTCACCATGCAGGACGAGACCGGCATCGCTCGCACCAAGACTCCGGCCGCAGCCACCATCGCACTGGCTCGCAACATCCTCACGGCCGAGACGCCGCAGGCCACAGTGCTCCGCATCTACGACATGCAGGGCAGAATACGCCTGGCCCAGCCCATCGCTGCAGGACGACAGTTCATCGACCTGAGCCCGCTGCCCACAGGCACATACATCGCCGCCATGTTGGTCGATGGGCGCAACGTGATTTGCAAGATTTGCCGATAAAAACAACAACGAAACACGTCATGGAAGACAACAGAAAGACAGAGGGATTGCACGCACTGGGAGCGAAGACCAAATATCCGCAGGACTACGCGCCCGAACTGCTGGAATCCTTCGAGAACAAGCACCCCGAGAACGACTACTGGGTGCGCTTCAACTGTCCCGAATTCACGAGCCTCTGCCCCATCACCGGGCAGCCCGACTTTGCCGAGATACGCATTAGCTACCTGCCGGACAAGCGCATGGTGGAGAGCAAGAGCCTGAAACTCTACCTCTTCTCGTTCCGCAACCACGGAGACTTCCACGAGGACTGCGTGAACAAGATAATGAAGGACCTCATCCGACTGATAGATCCGAAGTACATCGAGGTGACCGGCATCTTCACGCCGCGCGGCGGCATCAGCATCTATCCCTATGCCAACTATGGCCGTCCCGGCACGAAGTACACCGAGATGGCCGACTTCCGCCTGCTCCACCACGACCTGTAGGCCAAACGGCAGGAAAGGGAAAAGAGAATCCTGCCAAACAGCGGGAAAGCGGAAGGCAAAGTCTGGCAAACGGCGGGAAAGGGAAAAGAGAATCCTGCCAAACAGCGGGAAAGCGGAAGGCTATTCCAGGCCAAACGGCGGGAAAGCGGAAGGCTATTCCAACTCCAACTGCAGACTCGTGGCCAGTTCGCGCAACGCTGCATTGCGGCTGAGCATTCCCCTCAGTCGTTCTGGCTTGCTGAAGATGCGCACTGCCTCCTCGGCAGCCGACACCTTCACGTCGAGGTGGGCTTCGTCGTTCTGCAGACGAGGGCACACGAAGGCCTCAATCTGCGGAGCAAGCTGCCGTAGGTAGTCTGCCACCCGCTCGTTGCCCACCGTCACGGAAATCGTGCTTGTCCCCTCCACAATGGGCTTCATGTTCCGCATGCGCGAGGCCATCGCTTTATGTTCCTGCGGCATCAGATTGATAAATGCGAACCAAGCGCTGAACACATCTCCGTCGTTCAGCGGCGTGACCACCTTTTCCTTCTTATCCTCTACAACGACGGGAGCAGCCTCCGGTGTCGGCTCTTTGCGTGCTCCGAAGCCCCGTAGCTTCAGTTTGGGCAAGGGCGAAGGGGCCGAAGACACACTGGCATGCGCAGAAGGAGACGACGATGGTTCGCCCACTATCTGCGACGACAGCGGGGAGCCTCCTACATTATAATATGGTGCGTGCGCGCGAGAGGGAGTAGGCTGCGCAGTCGCGGGCGCGGGCTGAGTCGCAGCAGATGCCGGGCGGACCGTATCAGACGTGGGCTGAGATGGTGCGGATTGTACAGTCGGGGACACTGCTTCCACAGTCGCAGGTGCAGGTCGGGCCGAGACAGATTCAGGTCGGGCCGAAACAGGGGCAGAGTGTGATGTAGCGGGTGCCGGAGACTGCGGCGTCACATGGCTGGCCTGTGCGCGCTTCCGTGCGGCTGCCAGCTCGGCAAAGATGGGTTTAAGAATCTTGGCAGGGCCACGCCCCGCACCAGGGCTGTCCTCGTCCTCCAGCTGCGCAGCCTGAATCAGGCAAATCTCCACTTGCAGGCGCTTGTTGCGACTCGTTCGGTAGGCCTGGTCGCAATCGTTGCACAGCTTGATGGCTCGATACAGGAACTTCGGCTTGCAGCGCAATGCCTGCTCGTGGTAGCGTGCGCGCATCTGTTCGCTGGTGTCGAGTAGCGGCAACGTCTGCTCGTCGCGGCTCACGAGCAGGTCGCGCAGATGGCTGGCCAGTCCGCCAATGAAGTTTCCGGCATCGAAGCCCTTCATCAGCACCTCGTTGAAGAGTAGCAGGCAAGGCTCCACCTCGCACTTGAGGAAGTGGTCGACGAAGCGGAAATAGTACTCAGCACCGAGGACGTTAAGGTTTTGGCACACAAGGTCGTAGGTGAGGTTGCCGCCGGTGAAGCTCACCATCTGGTCGAAGATGGAGAGGGCATCGCGCATGCCGCCGTCGGCCTTCTGTGCGATGAGGTTCAGCGCCTCATCCTCGGCGGTATAGCCTTCCTTCTCGGCCACGTAGCGCAGGTGGTCAACCATACCCTGGGTAGTCATCCGCTGGAAGTCGTACACCTGACAGCGGCTCAGGATGGTGGGCAGTATCTTGTGCTTCTCGGTGGTGGCCAGAATGAAGATGACGTACGAAGGCGGCTCCTCGAGAGTCTTCAGAAAAGCATTGAAAGCCGCACTCGACAGCATGTGAACCTCGTCGATGATGAACACCTTGTATCGCCCGATCTGTGGCGGAATCTGCACCTGCTTGATGAGCTCGCGGATGTCCTCCACCGAATTGTTGCTGGCGGCGTCGAGTTCGTGAATGCTCATCGAGCGCTGTTCGTTGAATGCCAGACAGCTCTCGCACTCTCCGCAGGCCTCGCCCTCGGGTGTCGGCGTGAGGCAGTTGATGGTCTTGGCAAAGATGCGGGCGCAAGTAGTCTTACCCACTCCGCGGGGGCCGCAGAAGAGGTAGGCATGCGCCAGTTTGCCAGTGCTGATGGCATTCCGAAGCGTGGTGGTCAACGCCCTCTGCCCCACGACGGAATCGAACGTCAACGGGCGGTATTTTCGGGCCGAAACGATATATTCTTCCATACCTTATTAAGCGTATTATTGCATTCTCATTCAGGTTTCAACTCCATATTCTGCGCAAATTTACGCAGATTATTTCACAAATCAAAGGCCTGAGTGCATTTTCTTCGTCCAGAATGGCACACTATCCAGCAAAAAACGGGAGACAAAGAAGCAGACAGTCCCGAAAGTCTGCCTGGGTATTGCGACCGACTACCATCTGCCTGCTGTCGCATCCGTCTCTGCCTGCCGTCGCACCCGTCTCTGCTTGCTGTCGCATTCCCTCCTGCTTGCCGTCGCATCTGCCTCTGCTTGCTGTCGCATCCGTCTCTGCTTGCTGTCGCATTCCCTCCTGCTTGCTGTTGTGCTTTTCACCCCAATATGCGGCATTCCGAAAAGGAGAATATGCGCCGGGGTTTTCTCTCAAAGAAAGGAATCAGATCCTTGCGGTGCAAAAAAACGAGTGCAGGCAGAATGTTTTTCACTCTTTTTCAATTCAGAAGTAACCCCTGCCGTCATGCAGATGGCGAACTTACTACGTCTCGGCAAAAAAAAGGGATGATTTCCTTTGTTTTGCTCTCGACTTTTTCGTAACTTTGCCCCCGAGATAACACAAATGCAAGATGAGTAAGATATTTTCCCTTTGGTCCGCAATATGCAGATTCAAGT
>JAILBW010000212.1 GCA_024680695.1 Bacteroidaceae bacterium | reverse complement strand
CCCTTTACAGCAGCGGGTTTGTGATAGATGTGATAGATGTGATAGATGTTTTCAACCTTCTTGAGTTTTTGTGATTTTCCGAGCGGAAGTATCTTCTTCAACACCCGCAAGCGGGCAGAAGCGCCGCAAAGCGTCGAGCGCGGCGAAGCCGCGAAGCCAGAGATAGGATTTAATTATAGGCGTGTTCTAATATTTATCAAATCCAGTGTGACTATTGTATTAATAGATTTTTGGGCGAAAAAAGCTTTTCCCTCGACAGACAATGCCATGCTACGGTATGCATTTCGGTCTGCCTCACGAAAGGGGTGCAATACGTAATTTGAGAAAATTTTTGGCTATTAAGTGAAATTGTCGTAAATTTGCGGCGGTTTTTCAAGGTGTAATAAAAATGTTCGTGCGCATGCGGGCGCTGCGCGAGGCGGACGAAGGCCTGCAGAAACGGGGCCGTCGCCGCCATCCTGCCCTTGTGGCAGGGGCGTCGAGCAGAGCACGAAGCACCATGAGAGAGTGAGAAAATGCAGTTGAAAGAGACCCTCCTCGTCGTGCTGGCGCTCGTGGCTATCCAAGCGAGCGGTCAGCAGATAAAGATCGGCACCTATACGTTCCCCGACGGGGGAGTGTATCAGGGCGAGATGTCGCGTGGCAAGCCATACGGCACGGGCACTACGACGTACGCCAATGGCGATACCTACACGGGAAGCTACGTAAAGGGCGTAAGGCAGGGGCAGGGCACTTACACCTGGGCCGACGGCGAGAAGTACGAGGGCGAGTGGCACCAGAACCAGCAGCACGGCCGGGGCACCTACTACTTCGCCACCAACAATCGCTACGAGGGCCTCTGGGTGCGCGACATGCAGCAGGGGCACGGCGTGATGTACTACTACAACGGCGACACCTACGACGGCAACTGGGAGAACGACAAACGCCAGGGGCAGGGCACTTACACCTATGCCAGCGGCGCGAGGTACGAAGGCGAGTGGGACAACGACATGCGGGAAGGCAAGGGGACATTCGACTGGAACAACGGCAACCGATATGAGGGCTACTGGCACGAGAACCAGATGAGCGGCAAGGGGGCCTACACCTACGCCTCGGGCGACAAATACGTGGGCGACTGGAAGAAAGACTGCCCGCACGGACGGGGCATCTACACCTTCAGCGACGGCAATCGATACGAAGGGCAATACGTCAACGGCGAGCGCACGGGCGAGGGCATCTACACCTTCGCCAACGGCGACAAGTATGTAGGTCACTTCCTGAACGGAATGCAGGAGGGGCAAGGCACATTCACCTGGAAAGGTGGTGCGGTGTACGAAGGTGAGTGGCACGAGAACCGTCAGCACGGACACGGCCGATACACCTGGGCCGGCGGTGGCGTTTACGAAGGCGCCTGGCTGGACGGACTGATGCACGGCGAGGGCGTCATGCGCGAAACCGACGGCTCGAAGTTCAAGGGCACATTCGAAAAGGGCTTGAAGGAAGGGCACGGAATACTGGTTGACGCCAAGGGCATCCGCCACGAAGGCAACTTCCACCACGGCGAGAAGCACGGCGAGTTTGTCGAGAAGGACCGCAACGGCAACGAGCTGCGACGGACGAACTACGTGAACGGAGTGGTGCAGACCACACCCGCCGCTGCCGACTCGGCATCGCAAACCAAGCCGGCACGCCCGGCTGCAAGGTCGAGAAAGCGATAGACACGCAAGAAAGTAACAAACACAACAATACAGTATGGCTACAACATCCAAAGCGGCGAAGAATGCCGCAGCCAAGAAGGACAACGCAAAGAAGAAGGCATCGGCAAAGAAGAAAGCCGCGGCCGCGAAGAACGGACAGCCGGCAGAGGCCGCTCAGCAAGTCCTGAAGATTATCAAGAACGACCCCTATCTGGCAAACTATGCGCCAGCCATCGAGGGCCGCTATCAGTCTGTGCAGGACAAGCTGGACGAGATCACGAATCACGGCAAGATGTCGCTCAGCGACTTTGCCTCGGGCTACCTCTACTTCGGACTGCACAAGACGGAGACGGGATGGGTGCTGCGCGAATGGGCACCAAACGCCACCGCCATCTTCGTGGTCGGAGACTTCAACAAGTGGAAGGAATCCACCACCTACGCCATGCGCCGCATCAAGGGCTCGGAGAACTGGGAACTGAAGATCAGCAACAAGTCGTTCAAGCACGGTTCGCACTACAAGCTCCACATCTACTGGAACGGCGGCATGGGTGAGCGCATCCCCGCATGGAGCCGCCGGGTGGTGCAGGATCCCGACACTCACCTCTTCAGCGCACAGGTGTGGGACCCCAAGGAGGCATACAATTGGCGTGTACAGAAGTTCAAGCCCGAGACCAATCCGCTGCTCATCTACGAATGCCACATCGGAATGGCTCAGGACAAGGAGGGCGTGGGCACCTACGAGGAGTTTCGCCGCAACGTGCTGCCGCGCATCGTGAAGTCGGGCTACAACTGCCTGCAGATAATGGGCATACAGGAGCATCCCTACTATGGCAGCGCAGGCTATCACGTAAGCAACTTCTTCGCACCCAGCAGTCGCTTCGGTACGCCCGAGGAACTCAAGGCGCTCATCGACGAGGCGCATGCCAACGGCCTGTCGGTCATCATGGACATCGTGCACAGCCATTCGGTGAAGAACGAGAACGAGGGCCTTGGCAACTTTGCCGGCGATCCCTGCCAGTACTTCTATCAGGGCAACCGACGCGAGCATCCCGCCTGGGACAGCCTCTGCTTCGACTACGGCAAGAATCAGGTCATCCACTTCCTGCTCTCGAACTGCAAGTACTGGCTCGAGGAGTTCCACTTCGACGGTTTCCGCTTCGACGGTGTCACCTCCATGCTCTACTACAGTCACGGTCTGGGCGAGACGTTCCTCAACTATGCCGACTACTACAACGGCAACGAGGACGGCAACGCCATCACCTACCTGACGCTCGCCAACGAACTGATCCACCAGGTGAACCGCAACGCCATCACCATCGCCGAAGAGGTGAGCGGTATGCCCGGACTGGCGATGCCGTTCAGGGACGGCGGCTACGGCTTCGACTACCGCATGGCGATGAACATTCCCGACTACTGGATAAAGTGCATCAAGGAACTGCGCGACGAGGACTGGAAGCCCAGCTCGCTGATGTGGGAAATGACGAATCGCCGACAGGACGAGAAGACCATCTCCTACGCCGAGAGTCACGATCAGGCGCTCGTGAGCGACAAGACCATCATCTTCCGCATGGTCGACTCCGATATGTATTGGCATTTCAAGAAGGGCGACGAGACGGGCACCGTCATGCGCGGTATGGCGCTCCACAAGATGATACGACTGCTCACGGCTTCCACCATGAACGGCGGATACCTGAACTTCATGGGCAACGAGTTCGGACATCCCGAGTGGATCGACTTCCCCCACGAATCGAACGGCTGGAGCTACAAGTATGCCCGCCGCCAGTGGAACCTGGTCGATAATCCCTCGCTGTGCTACCACTACCTGAACGACTTCGACGTGGCGATGCTCAAGGTGCTGAAGCGCCAGAGGCAGATACAGAAGCAGCCCGTCGTCGAGTTGTGGCACAAAGATGAGGATCAGGTGCTCGCTTTCCAGCGCGGCGACTTGCTGTTCTTCTTCAACTTCAGTCCCTACCGCTCCTACACCGGCTACGGATTCATGGTGCGTCAGGGCACTTACGAATACCTGCTCAACACCGACGACATTGCCTTCGGCGGACAGGGCATCAACGACGACCGCATGCAGCACTTCACACTCTACGACCCCGCACTTGCGCGCGAAAACAAGGGATGGCTGAAGCTTTATCTGCCAGCCCGCACAGCCTGCGTCCTGCGACAGGTGAGGGAGTGAGTGCCTCGCAGGTGTCGCCCATTGAAAATAAGCGATGAAGTACACAAGCGCAAATACCAGGAGGACGGCGCGGACGATACCCTTCGTCTGCGGCTTCCTCTTTGCGGCTTTCTCCTTCGTCTATCTGTATTTTCTTCAGGCCGACCTTCTGGCCTTCCTGCAGTTCTGTCTCTCGAACGGACAGACTCACTACGATGCGCTTGTCGGTGCATCGCTCATCACCCTCGTGCTCACGCTTTTCGGCCTGTGCCTGCAGCGCCTGATGTCACTGCCTGTTCGTGCGCTCGCCCTCGCCTGGCTGCCTTCGTGCTTCCTGCTGCTGCTGCTTACGGGATGGGACACCCAGTCTGGCACGAACGACGCCATCTGCCTCCCCTCCCTCGCCCAGCTGGTGATTCTGGCCGTCCTCGCAGTGGTCTATCTGTTTGCCTTGTTCCTGAGTCGGGTCTATCATGATGTCGCCAGCGAGCGTGCGCTGTTCAACATTCACCTTGCTCCCAATCTGCTGGTGCTCGCACTGGCTTTCTTGGTGGTCGGTATCATGGGGAATACGTCGACGCCCTTGCACTACGAGTTGCAGATGGAGCGCTTGCTCGACACCGAACGCTTCTCCGACGCACTCAGGGTGGGGGAGCAGGCCCAAGCCACCTCGCCGCGCCTCTCGACAATGCGCTGCTATGCGCTCAGCCATGAGGGCCTGCTGGGCGAACAGCTCTTTGCATATTCCCTGAACAGCGGCAGTGCGCAGATATTGCCGTCGGCCGACGCGCCCTTGCGGGAATACGCCATCGCGGACAGCATCTGCCAGTACGTCGGCCTTCAGCCCAGCATGGCCCATTCCAGCATCCTACCTTATATAGAACACGCGTGCGCGCGCGATACGGTGGGTTCGCCTGTGCTTCGCGACTATCTCCTGACAGCCTGTCTGCTCGACCGCGACCTGTCGCGCGCGGCCGACCTACTCTGCACCGATTCGCTGACTTCGTTTCCCACACACTATCGCGAAGCGCTGCTGTTGCTTGCCGCGCAGGACACCACATTCCGAGTGCCATTCGCCGACGCACCCATGCAGCAGGCGCTGAGTGAGTTCCTGACGGAGATGGCACAAAAAGAAAAGCCCACGCAGCCGGAAGACCGGCTCCGCAGGCATTTTGCCCATACCTACTGGTACTACTATTTCTTTTCGCGGTAGTATCAGACGGCGATGCCCCTCAAAAGGGGGAGTGGCTACTTCTTTTCGAATGCCTCGACCGAAAGTTCGCCGCACTCCTGCATGATTCCCACGTACTTGATGAACTCGGGTGTCTGGCTGTGTGCATCGAGCGACGCCTGATCGGCCCATGTCTCGATGATGGTGAAGACATCGGGGCGAGTGGCGCTCTCGAATGCATCGTAGGCGATGCAACCCGGGTGCTTCTGCGACTTGGCCACAAGGGCAATGGCGGCTTCGAGAGCCTTCGTGTAGAGGTCCTCCTTTGCTTTGAAGAAACAGTTCAGTCTAATCATAATTTGTGTGTTTAAGGGGTTATGTCCTGCAAATGTACGAGTTTTTTTCCAAATGCAAGCCCGTCGGACAAGGAAATCTTTTTCGGAATATTACTTTCCTGAAGAAAACCGCCGAAGGTGCGACAGACAAAACACTGCTCTAAATACTAAATGCAAATGCAAAACATTTTCAGAAGCGGAAGTATCGTTTGGCGTTCCAGTAGCAGATGTCGCGCACCATTTCGCGGATGCGGGGCATTTCCTCGACGGGCAGTTCGCCGTTCTCCACATCGCGGCCCAGCAGGTTGCAGAGCGTGCGGCGGAAGTATTCGTGGCGGGGATAGGAGAGGAACGAGCGGCTGTCGGTGAGCATGCCCACGAAGCGGCTCAGGAGGCCGAGCAGCGAGAGTGTGTTCATCTGGCGTTCCATGCCGTCCTTCTGGTCGTTGAACCACCATCCGCTGCCGAATTGTATTTTGCTGGGCGTGGGGCCTTCCTGGAAGTTTCCGATCATCGCAGCGAGCATCTCGTTGTCCGAGGGGTTGATGTTGTAGAGTATTGTCTGTGCGAGCAGTCCTTCGCTGCAGAGGCGGTCGAGGAAGTGTGCCAGTGCCAGTGCGGTGTTGGGGGTGCCTATGGAGTCGAAACCGGAGTCGGGGCCCAGTTGCTGCATCATGCGGGAGTTGTTGTTGCGGATGGGTCCGTAGTGGAACTGCTGTGTCCATCCGGCGCGCGCATCCTGGCGTCCGAACTCGAGCAGGAGGGCAGAGCGGAATTTGCGCAGCTCGGCCTCGTCGGGCTGATAGCCGTCCATCACTTTCATGAAGATGGTGCGAACCTCAGCCTCGGTGTATTTGTCGGCATAGAATTCGTTGAGGCCGTGGTCGGACAGGCGGCAACCGAGCGAGGCGAAGTAGTCGTGTCGCTTCTGCAGTGCAGTGAGCAGGTCGGTGTAGGAGCGGATGTTGCATCCGGCAGCTTGCCCCAGACGCTCCATGTAGGCGCGATAGGCCTTGGGGTCCTCGATGGCCATCGCTTTGTCGGGACGCCAAGTGGGCAGCATCTTGGGCGCTGTGCGACTGGCGGATGTGCTGTCTGCGGCTTGCTGACTGGCTGTTTCCGCTGCGTAGGCTTGGTGATATTGCAGCGAGTCGGCAGGGTCGTCGGTCGTGCAGACCACCTCGACCCCGTAGCGACGCATCAGTCCGCGGGCGCTGTACTCTGGTTGCTGCAGTTTCGCGTTGCATTCCTCGTAGATTTCGCGTGCCGTCTGTGGGTTCAGCAGTTTCTGGATGCCGAAAGCCGTGCGCAGTTCGAGGTGCGTCCAGTGGTAGATGGGGTTGCGCATGCAGTAGGGTACCGTCTCGGCCCACTTCTCGAACTTCTCCCAGTCGCTGGCATC
>JAILBW010000207.1 GCA_024680695.1 Bacteroidaceae bacterium | reverse complement strand
TCAGCGATGACCCCGCAACCGAAGAAGTGGAGCCGTGGGAACCCACGCAGTTTGCACTCCTCATCCAGAACAAGGGCGCCGGTGCTGCTCTCGACCTGACGATAGAGACCAAGGATCCGGAGATTGTTGAGAACCTGAACAACCTGCCCGTGAAGTTCACCAAACTCTACTCCACGATAGATGGCGTGCAGGGTAACTTCTCATGGAGCAATCTTAACATTGGCCACATCGAAGCAGGTCAGAATATCATGGCACGCTGGTGGTACTACTGCAATGTGTCGGCTCATGTGGCTAACTACAACGTGCAGATGACCAAGGCATCGAACTACGGCGAGGAGTTTAATCTCATCACCCTGGACGGCGTGCGCGAACTGACGCGCTCGGTATGCGGCTCACTTGTCCATGGGCACGGCAATCATGCGCCGCGTCGTGCCAAGGGAGAGGCTGACATCAATTCGCAGAGCGACATTTTTCTGCTGAACATCATTCCCGACGAGAACAACCTACCCGACTATGTGATGGATGCTACGGGCGAGGGTACGGACGACCTAGAGATCGTAAGCCACTTGGCCACCCTAACCCCGGGTGCCGAAGAAGGACAGTACACGCTTACGGTTACTGCCTCGCGTGAGGGATGGGTGTATGGCGTGATGCACGACCCGACGAATAGTGGCAAGACACTCACACGGGCAGTGCGCCAAAGCGACGGTGAAGACGTGACCAGCAACTTCTGGCAGACGGACCGCACCGTACTCTCAGACAACAGCACCATACGTGACAACCGCCTGCACATGGCCGACAACGTGAGCGGCACGACGGAGACTTACACACTCTACTTTGAAGCTGAATCGGACGTGGCCACGGGTGATGCCAATGGCGACGGACTGATCAACGTGGCCGATGTGATGGCCATTCGTGCACACATTTTGGGACAGACACCGGCCTCCTTCAACGAGAAGGCTGCCGACCTCACGGGCGACGGACGCATCAGTGTGGACGACGTGCAGAAACTCAATGCAATTATTCTTAATCAATAGTACAACACAATGAAGAAGAAATTTCTTTTCGGTCTGATAGCTTACGTAGGCTTACTGCCCATGCAAGCACAGACCTTCAGTATCAGTGAGTTCACAATCCCTGCCGGCGGTGTGGCAGACGTGGATATCTGCCTCAACTGCGAGGCCAACAAGTGGGGGGCATTCCAGTTTGACCTCGTTCTGCCCACAGGTATCACCGTTGTAGAAGACGAGTATGGGTTCTATTATGAATATACTGACCGCCTTACATACATGAGCAGTCGTGTGACTAAGTACTTTAATGTCTCAGACAAACTGCAGAGTGACGAGTCGCGTTATCGTGTCATCATTGATAATTCGGATACCAAGACCATCACGGGTACTTCGGGACCATTGTTAGGCATCCAATTGAAGGCCGAAGATTTTCTTGATACGGACTACGTGACGGTTGGTATTGCGAATATTGTGTGTACGGGTCCTACAGGTGACGGTACAGTTTACCCCGCCGATATTGCTGAAGCTGGGCGCGGATTGGTGCGCATGGATGTGACAGTGGGCAGCACTGGCTGGGCTACCTTTAGTTGGCCGCGCAGCTGCGACTTCACGGGGGTGGATGTCGAGGCCTACATCGGTACGCAAATGAACGACGGCTCGATACATCTGGAGCGTGTCTATAATGTGCGCCAGAACACGGGAATCCTCCTGCATGGCGAGCCTGGCACATATCATCCTTCGGTGGGTGCTAACCTCGGCCACGAATACGACGATACGTCGGCCAACCTTTTCGGACAGACGGCTTCTGCAACCTTCCAGACGGATGCAACGAATTACTACGTCCTTGCCACGCATGATGGAAACACCGGTTTCTATCCTGCACGACAGGGACTGACTATCCCCAAGTATCGTGCCTACCTACAAGTTGAGACCGGCGGTGCTGCGCCTTCCTTTGTATGGCTCGATGGCGTAGAAACCGCTATCCAGCCGATAGTGACGTCTCAATCGAGCAATGAGATATGGTATCGCCTGGATGGTATGCGTGTGGAGAAACCCACGCAGCCTGGCATTTATGTAAAGCAAGGAAAAAAGATAAAACTATGAAGAAACAATATATAAGCCCGAAGTTCAGACTCCTGCGCGTCGGCCCTTACAGGCCTGTCACTACGTCAATGAACGTATTTAGGAATGGTTATACCGTGGAGAATGAGGATGAAGTCCTTGTGAAACAGAACTGGCCCGGCAGTAAGGGCAGCATTTGGGACAAGTGGGAATAATCGCAACTTGCAAATGATGAGTAGAGCGATAATGGATTCGTGGAGAATGTCATTCTGTCAGTCAGGATGACATTCTCCTTGCTTTTTTAGTTTTGAACACATTTTTTCCTTCCTAATTATTGCTCACTCGGAATAAATGTCGTACCTTTGCGTGGAAATACAGGAACAATCTCATGGGACAGCGTAAGATGCAGAAAAGTGCGATAACGGTTTGCCTCTTGGAGTCGTCTTCCGATGCGGGGAGGCAGATTCCGTGTCAATCCCCGTTCGTATTCCCATTCCATACGGGCCACCTCCGGTACAGCACTGCCGGCTAGCGTGGCCTTTTTTTTGTCCTTTCGTGAACAGATAAAGAAGTTAAGAATAAAGATAAGAAACAATGAGCAGAAAGGTAACACTGAGACTGGAGGACGGAACAACGTTCCAGGGAACCTCCTTCGGATACGAGTGCCCCGTTGCGGGCGAGGTTGTCTTTAACACAGCCATGATGGGATATCCCGAGAGTCTGACCGACCCCAGTTATGCGGGACAGATTCTGGCGCTGACTTATCCGCTCGTGGGCAATTACGGCGTGCCGCCATTGACGTTCGAGAAGAATGGGCTGTCCACCTATATGGAGGGCGACCGTATCTATCCCAGCGCACTCATCGTGACCGACTACAGCGAGGAGTTCAGCCACTGGAATGCCGTCGAGTCGCTCGGTGACTGGCTCAAGCGCGAGAAGGTGCCAGGCATTACGGGTATCGATACGCGCCAACTGACGAAGGTCTTGCGCGAACGCGGCGTGATGATGGGAAAGATTCTCTACGAGGACGACGAGACAACCGACATCCCCGATGCCAAGTACGAGGGTGTGAACTTCGTGGCGCAAGTGAGCTGCAAGGAAGTGATTACCTACGAGCCGTACACCACTCAGCCAGCTTCAGGCGCACCGCTGAAGCGCGTAGTGCTTGTCGATTGCGGCGTGAAGGCCAACATCATCCGTTGCCTGTTGCGTCGGGGCGTGGAGGTGATTCGCGTGCCCTGGGACTACGACTTCAATACGCTCGACTTCGACGGCCTCTTCCTGGCCAACGGCCCAGGCGACCCCAATGTGTGCGACATCACCGTCCAGCACATCCGCCAGTTCATGGCATCGCCCAAAGTGCGTCCTTGCATGGGCGTCTGCATGGGCAACCAGCTGCTGGCAAAGGCTGCGGGAGCCACTATCTATAAGCTCAAGTATGGTCATCGCAGCCACAATCAGCCTGTGCGACTGATTGGTACCAACCACTGCTTCATCACGACCCAGAACCACGGCTATGCCGTAGATAACGCCACGTTGCCAGCCGATTGGGAACCACTCTTCGAGAATATGAACGACGGCTCGAACGAGGGCCTGCGCCACAAGACGCACCCCTGGTTCTCGGCCCAGTTCCATCCCGAGGCATGTTCGGGTCCGGACGATATGGACCTGCTGTTTGACGACTTCATTGCCAGCCTGAACGGACTGCCCTGCAAGTTTAATCGCGACGACGAAGACAGCAGACGCTACGAGAGTGCAGGTTACGACGTGGATAAGTCTCAGATAAAGAAAGTGCTCCTGCTGGGTTCCGGCGCATTGAAAATCGGCGAGGCCGGCGAGTTTGACTATTCCGGTTCGCAAGCCTTGAAGGCCATGCGCGAAGAGGGCATCAGCACGGTGCTCATCAATCCCAACATCGCCACGGTGCAGACCAGCGAGGGTGTGGCTGACCAGATATACTTCCTGCCCGTCACGACATTCTTTGTGGAGCGCGTTATCGAAAAGGAACGTCCGCAGGGCATCCTCTTGGCCTTCGGCGGTCAGACCGCGTTGAACTGTGGCGTCGAACTATTCAAGAGCGGTGTGCTCAAAAAGTACGGTGTGAAGGTGTTGGGTACGCCTGTGGAAGCCATCATCAATACTGAGGATCGTGAACTCTTTGTCGAGCGCCTCGACGAAATCGACGTGAAGACCATTCGTAGCCAGGCCTGTGAGGACATCGAGTCGGCCCGTGCCGCAGCACGCGAATTGGGCTATCCTGTGATACTTCGTGCCGCTTACGCACTCGGCGGATTAGGTTCGGGCTTCTGCGACAACGAGGAAGAACTGAACCGCATTGCCGAGAAGTCCTTCTCCTTCTCGCCACAGGTGCTGGTGGAGAAAAGCCTGAAGGGATGGAAGGAAATCGAATACGAAGTGGTACGCGACCGCTACGACAACTGTATCACAGTGTGCAGCATGGAAAATTTCGATCCCCTCGGAATCCATACGGGCGAGTCGATCGTCGTGGCCCCTTCGCAGACCCTCAACAACACGGAGTTCCAGAAACTGCGTGACCTGAGCATTCGCATCATCCGTCACATCGGCATCGTGGGCGAGTGTAACATCCAGTTTGCCTTCGATCCCCAGAGCGAGGACTATCGCGTTATCGAGGTGAATGCCCGCCTGTCGCGTTCGTCGGCCCTTGCCTCGAAGGCCACTGGCTATCCTCTGGCCTTTGTGGCCGCCAAGCTCGGCTTGGGCTACGGCCTCTTCGAACTTAAGAATTCGGTGACGAAGACCACCACCGCATTCTTCGAGCCCTCGATTGACTATGTCGTGTGCAAGATGCCGCGATGGGACCTTGGCAAGTTCCGCGGCGTGGATCGCGAGATTGGCAGCAGCATGAAGTCGGTGGGCGAAGTGATGGCCATCGGTCGCAATTTCGAGGAATCGATTCAGAAGGGACTGCGCATGATAGGACAGGGCATGCATGGCTTCGTGGAGAACAAGGAGCTGGTCATCAACGACATCGACAAGGCCCTGCGCGAGCCTACCGACAAGCGTGTCTTTATCATCGCCAAGGCCCTGCGCCAAGGCTACACCGTGGACCAGATCTACGCCCTCACGAAGATAGACCGCTGGTTCCTGCAGAAACTGCAGCACATCCGCACCATCGACAACGCATTGCATGAGTGTGACGGTCTGAAGAATGTCACGCCCGAACTGCTGCGTACGGCCAAGGTGTATGGCTTCACGGACTTCCAGATAGCGCGCGCCATCGGCCTTGAGGCGACGATGGACATCGAGGACGGCCTTATGCAAGTGCGTCAGCTGCGCAAGCAATGGGGCATCCTGCCTGTGGTGAAGCAAATCGACACACTGGCTGCCGAGTATCCTGCACAGACGAACTACCTCTACCTCACCTATGCCGGTGTGGCCCACGACATCGACTTTGCCCACGACGGACGCAGCATTGTCGTGCTCGGTTCGGGTGCCTATCGCATCGGTTCGTCGGTCGAGTTTGACTGGTGCGGCGTACAGGCGCTCCATACCATCCGTCGCGAAGGCTACCGCTCCGTGATGATAAACTACAACCCCGAGACTGTCTCGACGGACTACGATATGTGCGACCGTCTCTACTTCGACGAACTCACCTTCGAGCGTGTGATGGATATTCTCGACCTCGAGGTGCCGCGTGGCGTGGTGGTCAGCACGGGCGGACAGATACCAAATAACCTGGCGCTGAAACTCGATGCCCAGCAAGTGCCTATTCTGGGCACTCAGGCCCGCTACATCGACAATGCCGAGGATCGCGACAAGTTCAGCGCGATGCTCGACCGCATCGGCGTGGACCAGCCCGAGTGGAGTGCGCTCACCTCGATGGACGACGTGAATGCTTTCATCCAGCGCGTCGGCTTCCCGGTGCTCGTGCGCCCCTCGTACGTTCTCTCGGGTGCAGCCATGAACGTGTGCTCCAATCAGGACGAGCTCGAGCGATTCCTGCGCCTTGCCGCCGATGTCAGCCAGAAGCATCCCGTCGTCATCAGTAAGTTCATGCAGAACACCAAGGAGGTCGAGATGGACGCAGTGGCTCGCGACGGCGAGATTATCGCCTATGCCATCTCCGAGCACATCGAGTTTGCCGGTGTGCACTCTGGCGATGCCACCATCCAGTTCCCGGCACAGAAACTCTACGTCGAAACGGTGCGCCGCATCAAGAAGATCAGTGCCCAGATCGCTCGCGAGCTGCACATCAGCGGCCCCTTCAACATCCAGTATCTGGCCAAGGACAACCTGATAAAGGTCATCGAGTGTAACCTGCGTGCCTCCCGCTCCTTCCCCTTCGTGTCGAAGGTGCTAAAGATAAACCTCATCGAGTTGGCCACCCGCGTAATGCTCGGCCTGCCCGTAGAGAAGCCCCACAAGAGCTTCTTCGACTTCGACTATGTGGGAGTCAAGGCCAGCCAGTTCTCCTTCAACCGCTTGCAGAAGGCCGACCCTGTGCTCGGCGTCGATATGAGTTCGACGGGCGAGGTAGGCTGTCTGGGCGAGGACAGCAATGCGGCCCTGCTCAAGGCCATGCTCTCTGTAGGCCACCGCATCCCCAAGAAGAACATCCTGCTCTCCACGGGACCAGCCAAGGACAAGGCAGCCATGCTCGACGCTGCCCGTATGCTAATCGAACACGGCTACAACCTCTATGCCACTGGCGGCACAAGCCGGTACCTCGAGGACAATGGCATTCCCAACACCCTTGTCCACTGGCCCAGCGATGCCGACCAGACGCCTCAGGCACTCGACCTCCTGCACAGCCATCAGATTGACATGGTGGTGAACATCCCCAAGGACCTCTCGGCCGGCGAGCTTACCAATGGCTACAAGATACGTCGTGCTGCGGTCGATCTCAATGTGCCCTTGATTACGAACACTCGTCTCGCTGCCGCCTTCATTCAGGCCTTCTGCACCATGCGTCCCGAAGACCTTGCCATCCGTTCGTGGAGCGAGTATAAGTAGAATGTTACGCCTCTTCTGGGGAAGTGTGTAATCTCGTAGCTTCCTTGTCGAGAGGCTTGAACTTGAAAATTAGGGGTTGGCGCACCAAGCGCTAATCCCTAATTCCGTTTTCTCTGGGGAAGGCAGTCTTGCAGGGCTGCGGATTCTCCTGACGGGCACAAAGACCTAAGGTTATGGTTTAAGCTTCTTTAATGGATGCTTAACAGAATTTAAGGTAACGCGGCTTAAACCATCCTCGACAATGAATGTCTATAGAAACAGAACGTTCAAGAGAGAAAAAAACAATTCAGTTACATTTAAAAAGACAGAAAAGCACATGAAGAAATCAATCGTTGTGATGGCCATGGCACTCCTGTGTGCAGGCCAAGTGAATGCCCAGCGTGAGCGCATGAATCCCGAGGAAATGCAGAAGGCTCGCGCCGAGATGGTGAAGCAGAATGCCGAGCGTCTGGCTAAGGACTTCGAGCTGAAGGACGATGCCAAGACTGCGTTCATCGAGAAGTACACCCAGTATCAGAACGACCTTTTTGCCGACATGCGTCCGCAGGGTAATCGTGAGGAAGGACAGCGGGAAGAGCGCAAGAAGACCAGCGAGATGAGCGACGAGGAAGTGACCGCCCTTATCCAGTCCGCCTTCGAGCGTCAGGAGAAGCAGATCGAGGCTATGCAGAAGCGTCTCGAGGTGCAGAAGAAGTACTATGCCGAGTTCTCTAAGACCCTCTCGCCCAAGCAACTTATCCGCATCTTCGGCCAGCAGCGCCCCCAGGGTCAGCGTCAAGGCCAGGGCCAGAACCAGGGTCAGCGCGGTGGCTTCGGTGGCGGTCGCGGCGGCTTCGGTGGCGGCGGCTTTGGAGGTCCTGGTGGCTTCTAAGCCACAGCGGCATTCCTGCAAACTCAGCCCCGGAACGTTCCTCTCCCTGAGGAATTTTCCAGGGCATTTTTGTGTGTGCGCAAATCTCTTTCCTTATTTATTTGCAAGGGAAAGGAGAAATGACTAACTTTGTCGGCAGAATTTAAACAGACAAGCAATGAACGTCAGACACTTCACACTCTCACTCATCGTCGCCTTGCTGACAGTCGGCAGTGCGATGGCCCGCGAGTTCGACAAAAGCCAGGGATATCGGCTGGAGACTCAGGACGGATGGGCTTTGGACAACCGTAACGGCGTCATCATCGTGACGCCCACCCGAAAGAAGGCCGTCACACAGGTGTGGCACATACTTCCTTCCGACCGTGCAGGCCACTATTGCCTCCTGAATCCAGCATCGGAGATGGCACTCGATAACGGCAACCACGGACACTCGGAGGGTGCCGTACTGCCCTACATGCTCAATCCTGCCAACCCCAATCAGCAGTGGGCCATCGAGGAGGTGGAGCCAGGCGTCTATACGCTGATGTGTGCTGCCAGCGGACTCCGACTGGGCAGTAAGGAAAAGCCAGGCAGCGACAAACCGCTGTGGCAGCTGGGCAATGGTGCCAGTGATGCTGCCGTCCGCTGGCGAATCGTGGAGTCGCGGCTCAAGGTGACGCCGGAGAGCTTGGTTGTCAAGAGTCGCAACGACTGGGAGAATCCTACAATCTTTGCCGTGAACAAACAGACGGGACGAGCCACGATGCAGCTCTACGCCAGCGAGAGCGAGATGGAGAGAGACCCTGCCTATCGCGAACCTTGGCAGCCCACGAAGAGCAGCCTGCGCCAGATGCTCAGCGGCGAATGGCAGTTCCATTGGGCTTCGTGTCCCGAGGAACGACCCAAGGATTTCTACAAACCCTCGTTCGACGCCTCTTCGTGGAAGACCATTCCCGTGCCCTCCAATTGGGAGATGCAGGGATACGGTACGCCCATCTACACCAATGTCACTTATCCCTATAAGAACAATCCTCCCTTCATCCTGCCGCAGGAAGGCTACACCAACGAGCGGGAGAAGAACCCGGTGGGCAGCTATCGCCGCACCTTCACCCTTCCCTCCAATTGGGACGGCCGCGAAATCTACCTCCACTTCAACGGCATATATAGTGCCGCCTATGTGTGGGTGAATGGGCGCAAGGTGGGCTACACCCAAGGGGCGAACAACGATGCCGAGTTTGATATCTCCCCCTACGTGAAGTCGGGACGCGAGAACCTGCTCTGCGTCGAGGTGTATCGATGGAGCGACGGCAGCTATCTTGAGGATCAGGACATGTTCCGCCTGAGCGGCATCCATCGTGATGTCTATCTCGAAGCGCGGCAGAAAATGCATGTCCGCGATGTCTATGCCACCACGACACTCACTCCCGATCTGCATTCGGCATCGGTGCGCGTCGAAGTGGAGGTCGAGAACCTCGGCCAGAAGCAGTCGGCCCGCCCCATCGTCACTATCCTGGACTCCGATGGCCTGAAGGTGGGGCAGACGACACTCTCCGTGCCCGAGCTGAAGAAGGGCGGGCGGCATACGGCCTTCGCCGACATCCAGATAGATAATCCTCACCTGTGGAGCGCCGAAACTCCCTACCTCTACACGCTGAATGTCGCACTCGACGGCGACATCAGCAGCCAGCGCTATGGCTTGCGGAAGATTGAGAACCGCAACGGGCGCATCTTTATCAACAACCGCCGCATCATGTTCAAGGGCGCCGACCGCCACGACACGCATCCTGTCTATGGGAAGGCCATCCCGGTGGAGAGCATGATTGAGGACATCCTGCTCTTCAAACGCTTCAACCTGAACACGGTGCGTACGAGCCACTATCCCAACGACCCTCGCATGTATGCACTCTACGACTACTACGGCCTCTACGTCATGGACGAGGCCGACGTGGAATGCCACGCCAACCACAGCCTGAGTCGGAACAAGATTTGGCAGCCCATGTATGTCGATCGGATCACCCGCATGGTGATGCGCGACCGCAACCATCCGAGCGTCATCTTCTGGAGCATGGGCAACGAATGTGGCGGCGGTCCCAACTTTGTGGCAGCCCGCGAAGCCATCGGACGGCTGGACAGCCGAATGGTGCACTACGAAGGGATGAACGAAGCTGCCGACATGGACAGCCGCATGTATCCCAGCATCCGCGATATGATCTCCCTCGACCATAACGAGAGACTGCAGGGACGACCCTTCTTCCTCTGCGAATACGCTCACGCAATGGGCAACGCCATCGGCAATCTGAAGGAGTACTGGGACTACATCGAGTTCCAGTCGCAGCGAATGATTGGCGGATGCATCTGGGACTGGGTGGACCAGGGACTCTGCAAGCCGGGCGAGGATGCTTCACACTTCTATTACGGCGGCGGTTTCGGCGACATGCCCAACGACGGGGACTTCTGCTGCAACGGCATCGTCACGGCAGACCGCCACGTTACGCCGAAGCTTTTGCAGGTGAAGAAGGTGTATCAGTATGTGGATTTCCATCTGAATGCCGAGGGCAATCTTGTGGTGCGCAACCGTTATGCCTTCACCAACCTGAGCGACTTCCGCCTCAGCTATACCATCATGCGCGACCCCTTAGAGCCGCAAGCCGAGATTGAGACGCTCATCGAGAGCAGTCAGCCCATGCCGAATGTTGCCCCCGGCGACAGCCTTATCGTGCCGCTTCAGAAGATGACGGGAAGTGCCGAGGCAGGTCTTGTCTATCTGAACGTTTCGCTCCAGCTGCGCGAAGCCACCCGCTGGGCCGAGGCTGGTCATTGCGTGGCACAGGAGCAGATTCTGTTGTCTGATACCCCTGTTTCTCCGCGTCGCGACAGCAAGTCGATGCCTGCCATGCAGGTGGAGGAGACGGCAAAGGGTCTCCGCGTCTCGGGACAGAACTGGCAGGTGGACTTCAACTCGGGTGGTGAGTTGTGTGGCCTCCGCTATGGTGGGGAACAGCTTCTTCACGGCAACGAGGGCTTCCATTTCAACGGATTCCGCTCGATAAGCAACGATCGTCGCCATGCGGAAGCGATTGCCGTAGAGCGCCAGCCCATGCAGTGGCGGACGTCTCCGGCAGGCGACTCCGTCTTCGTCTCCGTTACCCAGGAAGTGCGCCTCCGCAAATCCACGCTGCCCCTCCGCCTCTCCTATTGCATTACGGGCGATGGTCGGGTGACGGTGGATGCCGAGTTTGACAACCGCGAGAACCACGATTTCTCGCGTCTCGGCCTGCAGGCAAGCCTCTCGCCACAGCTCGAACAGGTGGAATGGCTCGGTCGCGGTCCCATCGAGAACTATCCCGACCGCAAGGATGCCGCTTTCGTCGGGCGCTATCGGACGACTGTTGGCGCGATGGAGGAGGAATATATCCGTCCGCAGAGCATGGGGGAGCGCTGCGATACACGCTGGCTTGCCTTCTCCGATGCGCATGGGCACGGCTTGCGGATACAGTCGTTGGGCCTGCCGCTGATGTTCAGCGCTCTGCACTATACCGACGAAGACTTGTGGAAGACGCCCTATCGCCATCAGCTCGACCGTGTGCGCCGCCCCGAGGTTGTCCTGCATCTCGATGCCGCAATGCGCGGTTTGGGCAATGGCAGCTGTGGCCCCGGCCCGCTCAAGACGTATGAACTGACCGAGCCGGCCTACCATTATTCCTTCGTTATCGAACCTCTGAAGTAGCAGCAAAGGGGAGGGCTTCTCCTGCTTGCTGCCGCACCGGCTCCTGCTTGCTGCCGCATCGGCTCCTGCTTGCTGCCGCATCGGTTCCTGCTTGCTGCCGCATCGGCCGACGCTTGCTGTAGTTTTCGTCAAGACTTGCTGTAGTTTTCGTCAAGACTTGCGCAAGTAAAAGTGGCCTCCCTCTCTGAACCTCTTTGCCGAGAGGAGCGGCATTTATCTGTGCTGGCAATTCTTTTCATGAGCGCTGTCGGAAGGATTTAAGCTTTGTAGCTGAAAAAAGAGTCCGTAGTCCTTGTGGCTTTGGACTTTTTTTTGTATGTTTGCAGTCTACAAATGCAATTATCGAACCATACAAAGAGTTTGACAGATGGGAAAAGTATTGATTATCGGCGCAGGAGGTGTGGCTACGGTGGCTGCACACAAAGTGGCGCAGAACCCTGAGGTGTTCAGCGAAGTAATGATTGCGAGCCGCACGAAGCGCAAGTGCGACATGCTGGCCGAGGTGCTGAACAAGAAGTACGGCGCGCAGGTGAAGACAGCCCGAGTGGATGCCGACAGTGTCGAAGAACTGGTGGCACTGCTCTCCAGCTATAAGCCCGACATCGTGATGAACCTGGCCTTGCCCTACCAGGACCTGACCATCATGGAGGCTTGCCTGCAGACGGGCTGCAACTATCTGGACACGGCCAATTATGAGCCGAAGGACGAAGCGCATTTCGAGTATTCATGGCAGTGGGCCTATCGCGAACGCTTCGAGCAGGCCGGGCTGACGGCCATATTGGGCTGCGGCTTCGACCCCGGAGTGACGAGCATCTTCACCGCCTATGCCGCCAAGCACCACTTCGACGAGATCCAGTATCTGGACATCGTCGATTGCAACGCCGGCAATCATCACAAGGCGTTTGCCACCAATTTCAATCCCGAAATCAATATTCGCGAGATTACGCAGAAGGGACTCTATTGGGAGAACGGCCAATACATCGAGACAGAGCCGATGGAGATTCACAAGCCGCTCACCTATCCCAACATCGGTCCGCGCGAGAGCTATCTGCTCCATCATGAGGAGATTGAGTCGCTCGTCATCAACTATCCGACCATCCGCCGCGCCCGTTTCTGGATGACCTTCGGGCAGCAGTATCTGACGTATCTCGATGTCATCCAGAATATCGGCATGAGCCGCATCGACGAGGTGGAATACGAGGCTCCGTTGGCCGACGGCACGGGGAATGCCAAGGTGAGAATCGTCCCCTTGCAGTTCCTGAAGGCTGTGCTGCCGAACCCGCAGGATCTGGGTGAGAACTACGATGGCGAGACGAGCATCGGCTGCCGCATCCGTGGCTTGAAGGACGGACAGGAGCATACCTATTATGTATATAACAACTGCTCCCACCAGGCTGCCTACGAGGAGACGGGCATGCAGGGCGTTTCGTACACCACTGGCGTGCCGGCCATGATTGGCGCCATGATGTTCCTCACCGGCAAGTGGGTGAAGCCCGGAGTGCGCAACGTGGAGGAGTTCGACCCCGATCCCTTCATGGAACAACTCAACAAACAAGGTCTTCCCTGGCATGAGGAGCACGACGGAGACTTGGAACTTTGATAAGAAAAGGAGTTAAAGGGATCAGCTTCTTCATTGAACATTCTTCCACACTCGCCTTGCGAGCAGAAGCGGCTGAGCCGAGCGGAACTTTCTTGGGCAGGCCAAGCGGCAGATCTGAGCGTACCATTGACCGTTTCGCCCTCAACGCTCCCCTTTCCTTGGAGCAACACGGGAAAGTGTTTGAGCGTTGGGGAACAAAGCGACGGAGGGAAGAAGCGACGGAGCCAGGCTGGGGAGAGGCTTTGAACCCTTGAACTCTTAAACATTTGAACATTTTTAACCAATAACAATATGGCAAAGAAAGAAGAAACACAAGTCGTTGACGTGAAAGAAGCCAAACTGAAGGCTCTTCAGGCTGCAATGGCGAAGATAGAGAAAGATTTCGGCAAAGGCTCGATAATGAAGTTGGGCGAACGCAAGACGGAGCATGTAGATGTGATTCCCACCGGTTCGCTTGCCCTCAACCAAGCGCTTGGCGTAGGCGGCTACCCCCGCGGCCGCATTATTGAGATCTTCGGTCCCGAGTCGTCGGGAAAGACCACATTGGCCATTCACGCCATCGCCGAAGCGCAGCGGCTGGGCGGCATCGCTGCATACATCGATGCTGAGCATGCCTTCGACCCCGTTTATGCCGAGAAACTGGGCGTGGACGTGAGCGAACTCCTTATGAGTCAGCCCGACAATGGCGAGCAGGCACTCGAGATTGCCGACCAGCTTGTCCGCAGTTCTGCTGTGGATATCCTTGTAGTCGATTCAGTAGCCGCCCTCACGCCGAAAGCCGAAATCGAGGGCGATATGGGCGACAGCAAGGTAGGATTGCAGGCCCGACTCATGAGCCAAGCGCTGCGCAAGATGACAGCCACCGTGAGCAAGACGAACACCACCTGCATCTTCATCAACCAGTTGCGCGAGAAGATTGGCGTCATGTATGGCAGCCCTGAAACCACCACTGGCGGAAACGCGCTGAAGTTCTATTCCAGCATCCGCCTCGACATCCGCAAGAGCCAGGCGATCAAGGACGGCGACAAGGTACTTGGCAATCAGGTGAAGGTGAAGGTCGTGAAGAACAAGGTGGCTCCTCCGTTCCGCAAGGCCGAGTTCGACATCATGTTTGGCGAAGGCATCAGCCATACAGGCGAGATCCTCGACCTCGGCGTCGATTATGGCATCATCGATAAGAGCGGCTCTTGGTTCAGCTACAAGGGAAGCAAACTGGCGCAGGGACGCGATGCCGTCAAGGCACTCCTGCACGACAATCCCGAAATGTGCGAAGAAATCTCCGCCCAGATCATGACAGCCCTGGCGACTGGCGAACCGGCAAAGAAAGACAAGAAGAAAGACGCGGCAGATAAGTCGGAAGACTGATTCCCGCCTTCTCTTTCTTCGGGTATGGAAAGTGACAAGTCCCCAGGCAATCCTTTGCTTGGGGATTCTTTTCCTCTTTCAGTGAAACGTCAGGATTCTTTTTTGCATCCAGCCCGATGACGGCGATACCACACTGCGGCTGTGAGGCAAAGCAACAGCGCGACGCCCAGGGCTGCGATAATCCACGGAGACTGCATCGACGAAGAGTCGGCAACATGATTGTGAGGCAGGGGAGCAATGTCTAATAACTGCATGACTTGATTGATTTAATGGTTTATATAATCTGTCCTAACAATAGCTGGAGGAGCATCCCGCCCAGATAGCTGACGGCATTGCACAGCAGGCTGTACACACCTGCCTGACGGATGTCTCTCAGGATGAAGGCATACCAAAGTGCTTCAACGGCCACGACCGCTGCTTCGCCAATAAGTTCTGCACGGATTTGGCTCATGGTGTCGTACTGGACAAACATCAAGAGTGTGATGTTGAGTGTCAGGTTGGTGATGATGTTGATGACGATGGACGAACGTAGCACCCGCCTGCGGCACTCGCCCATGAGACGCAGCATGCCGTACTCGATGACCACTGTGAGAATGATGGCAATGGCAAACCACAGGATGAAGAACAGTACGAAGCCCATTTCTATACCTTATTATACTATATACGCGAGCAGATAGCCAGGCACCAAAGCTGCGGCAAGCAGGCCGAAGGCCAGTCCTTCGCGACCTGGCAGGGAGGCATTTGCCCAGTAGAGTGTGACGGGCATCGTGCAATTAATGAGGAAGATTCCTGCCAATGCGACGGGCATCCCGCTGTTGTGCCAGAGGAGGCAGACCATCGTTCCCGCTGTGGCTACGAGCAGGAGTGTCAGCCTCCGTCCATGATGCGCCATCCAGCCACCCAGTACCTTACCCGTCGCTGCAGTGGCAGCCAAGGTCTGCATGACGGAATGGCTCTTCGTGACATAGCTACCCAGCGCTTCTCCTGCGAGAGCGCGGAACATTACGTACAGCAACAGGATTGACAGGATGAGGCATTGCGTAGCAGTCTTCTCGCTGAAGCGTTCTTGATTGTTGCGGGACGTAGTAGTTGTCTTTGTGACTGGGAGTATGGACGGAAATGTAAGAGCGCACATTGCGATCAGCATGATGGCCAACAACGTCCAGGAGCTGCCAACGATGCCTACGGCAAGTCCCAAAGCTCCCGTGGCGACGAAGATGCCAAGCGCCCGCGTGTCGTTAGCTGTGGCGCAGGCCACAATACGCCCGCCCCACGCATGGAAGAGTGAGTTGCCGATGCCCAGCATGACGGCCACGGCAAGTAAACCAGCTTCGGGAACGCCGAACGTCGCAAGACAGGCTGCTGTGGTAACAGCCAGCAACAAGATGGTTGTAGAGCCCAGCAGCAGCCGTTGGCTCCCGTTTGTCCTGTCGGCCAGCATTCCGCTGAATGGCTGCGTCATGAATGCCAGTATGTTGTAGGTGAGGAACAATGCCATGAGGCTTGTCTCGCCTTGGCCTCCAGCCATCAAGTACAGACAGCAAAGACACACACCATCCACCAAGAAGTGCAAAGCGGCACTCTGCGCAGTGATACGGAATGCAGCACTTGAGGTCATGCGAGGTTGGTACAAACGTTATTACTCGACGGGAGCGCAGGAAATGGCGGAAAGGTCAGCCCTCGCTATTCCAGAACTCCCAGCTGGCCACCGCCTGTATGTGCAGCATCTCAAACCCATTCTTTACCGTCGCTCCATGCTCGGCTCCGCGACGCATGAACTGAGTTTCCTCGGGGTTATAGACGAGGTCGAAGAGCAGATTCTCCTCGCTGAGGGCGTCGTAGGGTAGGGCGGGGCTCTCATCGACATGGGGAAACATGCCCACGGGCGAGCAGTTCACGACGACAGGGTACTCGTGGAGCACCTCGGGAGAGAGTTCGTCATAAGTGAACCGTCCCTCGCAGGGCGTTCGGCTCACGTATTTCCATTCTACGCCCAGACTTTCCAGTCCGGCCCGTATGGCGCGGCTGGCTCCGCCAGTGCCCAGTACGAGTGCCTTGCGGTGATAAGGTCTCAGCAAAGGGCGGATGCTGCGGGTGAAGCCGATGACGTCGCTGTTGAAACCCTTCAGGCGAGGCTTGCCGTCATGCCAACGGACGCGGATCACGTTGACCGCGCCGATTCTCTGGGCTTTTTCGTCAATGTCGTCCAGCATCTCGATGACTGCCTGCTTGTGGGGGAGTGTGACGTTCAGTCCGCGCAGGGTGGGATGCTCCTGCAGCACTTGCCGCAGCTCGTCGGCATGTTCGATGGGGAAGTTCAGATACTGTGCCTCGATGCCCTCGCGCCGGAACTTCTCTGTGAAGAAGCCTCGGCTGAAGCTGTGGCCCAAGGGGAAGCCGATGATGCCGTAGGTGTCCATGATTGTCGGATTATATTTTTATCTTGTTCACGATGATATCCTTGCCAGAGCGTGCCTTGACGATGTAGATGCCGCGAGGCAGGTTGTCGAGACGGAACGAATCCACGTTGCGACGTTCGGCTACGATGATGCCCTGTACGTTCAGCACTCGCACTGCCTCTACCGTCCGGCTGAACTCCACTTCGCGTCCGTGGACGGTCATTGTCGTAGGCTCAGCATCGGCCATCTCGTCGATGTTTGTTCCGTCAGTGTCAGCCTTTCGTGAGATGGTGAAGCTGCGTATCTCGGAGTACACATCTTCGCAGCCTGCAGCGCTCGCCTTTACGCGCCAGTAGTAGGTGGCCTCCTTCCAGAGGCTGTCGTCGGTGTCGAGGACAATCATGCCGTTTTCGGCATTCCATCCCGAGGAGGCCGTGAGGATGAGGCTCGTGAACCCTTTGTTTCGCGAGACTTCCAGTGTGTAGCCGTCGGCATTTCCCTCGGTCCACTTCAGGCAAACACTTGGCTTGAATGTCGCCTCGTCGTCAGGCCAGACGAGCTGGGGCACTTCGGCTGCCGGCGGATAGTCCATGTCGGTGAAGCGCGGCGCAGATTCGTTGCCGTAGCGGTCAAGCGTGCACACTGCATAGTGGAAGCCTTTGCGGTAAGCGGCGGGGATGGAATAGGAATTCGTGTAAGTCGTGGCCACGAGATAGGTGGCATTCAGTCCGTCGGCAGCCTTGTCGCTGAGAGCCTGCTCGTCCGTGACGTCTTCGGGAATGGCGTAGATGGTGTATCGCATCCCCTTCTGGCTGTCCCATGAGAGTTTGTTGACGCCCAGCACCAGGTTGCGCACTCGTTCGCAGGGGTATGCGTCTTTCCAGTCGATGGCCGGTGTCAGTGCAGGGTACTGGTACTTGTTCTTCTTGAGCCAGGTGCCAAACCCCTTCACCTTCTTGCCGTCGATGTCGCAGGCCGAGTAGTAGATGGATCCCGGTGCCGCATTCTCCGTGTGCTTCCGCGAGTACTGCAGCTGTTCGCCCACCTCTACCCAGTCGCTCTCCGTGTTGCTCGACTGCAGGAAGGTGAGCGAGTGGCTTGCATAGTGATGGCGCTTGAAATGCTTAGCCACGTAGGACCACCACTTCGTGAGCGGTTCGAAGGGATTGGTCGAGTGGTTTGTCTTCCAGTAGAGTTGTGGTGAGATGTAGTCGATGGTGCCTGCCTTGAGCCAGGCCACCGGGTCGGAGAAGATGCCGTTGTACTGCCAGTCGCTGGCCACGGGACATTTGGTGATTCCGTGCTTGGCTGCCACCGTGGCATCGGTGCATGCAGCTCCGGCCGGCGAGATGCCGAATCGGATGGCCGGGTTCACTTCCTGAATCATGTTATAGACATCGGCCACCATCTTGTTTACATTTTCGCGACGCCAGTCGGCAAAGCTCAGTCGGCTCTTCGAGTTCTTGTAGTCGCTATAGTCCTCAGCGTCGCTCGAGGTGGGCATCCCGCTGGGGTAGAAGTAGTCATCGAAGATGATTCCGTCCACATCATAGTTCGTGATGATTTCGCGGCAGACGGCGGTGATGCGGTCGCGCGTAGCCTTCAGTGCGGGGTTCAGGATGATGGTGGTGGCGCCGTTGCCGTTCGTATAGCTGATGAGCATGCCGTCCTCCTTGAGTTGCAGGTCCTGTTCGGTGGTCCAGCCAGCGGCGGTGGTGGCCCATCGGTAGGGATTCACCCAAGCGTGGCATTCCATGCCGCAGCGATGACATTCCTCGACAGCGAATTGCAGCGGGTCCCATCCCGGACTCTTCCCTCGCGTACCGCTCACATAGCTGCTCCAGGGTTCGTAGCTCGACTTGTAGAGTGCGTCGGCCATCGGTCGCACCTGGAAATACACAGCGTTGAGGTTAGCGTTGTGCAGGATGTTGATGTAGTTGCGCAGTTCCGTGCGTTGCTCGTTGCGGATTGTGGTGCCGGTGCCCGTCTTTGTCGGCCAGTCGATGCAGTAAACGGTAGCCAGCCATGCGCCTCGCACCTCGCGCTTTATCGGTGCATCCTCAGCGCTGACGGGCAGAAGGGCGAGGCTTAGTGTGAGCAGCAGTAGTAGTCTTGTTCTCATGTTGTGTCGTTTAGTTTATTTCTGTGTCAAATACATGGTGCATATTCCCATTGTGAAGCGCTGCCATTCCACGCTTGCATACCCGGCCTTTCGCAGGATGCCTTCCATGACCTCGGCTTGTGGGAAGGCCTGCATCGACGAGGGCAGGTAGGTGTAGGCTGTCGAGTCGTGGCTGATGATGCGCCCCACGAGCGGCATCACAATGCGGGAATACAGCCAGAACAATTGCTTCATCGGGAAGCGAGGCGGGGCGCAAAGCTCCAGCAGCAGCAGGTGGCCGCCTGCGGTGAGCACACGGAACGTCTCGGCAAGTGCAGCATCCAGGTCCTGAAAGTTGCGGGCACCGAAGGCGATGGTCACGGCATCGAAACGCGCATCGGGGAAGGACAGGCGGGTGCAGTCCTCGGCCTGGAATGCGATGATGTCCTGCATGCCCGCCTGCGCCACCTTCTTCCGCCCGACTTCCATCATGCCTTCGGAGATGTCGGCACCGATGATTTCCTTGGGACCGAGTCGTTTGGCTGCCATTAGGGCAAAGTCGCCCGTGCCCGTGGCGATGTCCAGAATGTGCTGAGGGTGGTGAGGCTTCAGCGCATCGATGCTTTTCCGCCGCCAGCCACGGTCGATGCCCAGCGACATCAGGTGGTTCAGCGAGTCGTAGGTCGGGGCGATGTGGTCGAACATCTCCTCGACCTGCTCCCGCTTCTCGCCGTCCCGACTGTAGGGCTTGATATTCTCTTGTGCGTAGGGCATTCGAGTCGTTCAGGCATTAGTCTTCAGCCACTCGCAGACATGGCGCTCGATGCGTTTCCGGATGTCGCCTTCGGTATCTGCTGGGACGAACTTCTCGCCCACGATGTGCTCGTAGAGCTCGATGTAGCGGTCGCTCACGCTCTGGGCATATTCGTCGGTGATCTCGGGCATCACCTGTCCGGGCTGATTCATGAAGTTGTGCTCGATGAGCCATTGGCGCACGAACTCCTTCGAGAGTTGTTTCTGCGGCTCGCCTTTCGCGAACTTTTCCTCGTATCCGTCGGCATAGAAGTAGCGGCTCGAGTCGGGTGTGTGTATCTCGTCGATGAGGATGACCTTGCCGTCGCGCTTTCCGAACTCGTACTTCGTATCGACAAGGATGAGTCCCTTGCGGGCGGCAATCTCAGTGCCACGCTGGAAGAGGGCGCGGGTGTAGCGTTCCATCACTTCGTAGTCCTCCTTTGCGACGATGCCTTGGCGGATGATTTCCTCCTTCGAGATATTCTCGTCGTGTCCCTCCTCGGCTTTGGTGGTCGGGGTGATGATCGGCTCGGGGAAGCGTTCGTTCTCGCGCATCCCTTCGGGCAGTTTCACGCCGCACAGCTCGCGGCATCCTGCCTTGTACTCGCGCCAGGCCGAGCCTGTCAGGTAGCCGCGGATAATCATTTCTACGCGGAAGCCCTCGGCCTTGAGGCCCACCGTCACCATCGGGTCGGGTGTAGCCAGTTTCCAGTTGGGCACGATGTCGGCCGTGGCGTCGAGGAAGCTGGCGGCAATCTGGTTGAGCACTTGTCCCTTGAATGGAATGCCCTTCGGCAGGATGACGTCGAAGGCCGAGATGCGGTCGGTGGCCACCATGACCATCAGGTCGTCGTTGATGTTGTAGACGTCACGAACCTTGCCGTGATACACACTCTTTTGTCCCTCAAAGGTAAAGTCTGTCTTGGTTAATGCTTTCATAATGTATTGGTGTTCTGTTTGTTCTCTGTACTTCTCTCGTATGCCTCCACGATGCGGGTCACCAGCCTGTGGCGCACGATGTCCTTCTTGTTCATGCGGATGATGCTGATGCCGGGGATGTCGCCCAGGATGTCGAGCGCCTCGACGAGTCCCGACTTCACGTTGTGCGGCAGGTCGATCTGCGTCATGTCGCCCGTCACTATCATCTTCGAGTTCATGCCCATGCGGGTGAGGAACATCTTGATCTGTGCGCCGGTCGTGTTCTGTGCTTCGTCCAGGATAATCACCGCGTCGTTCAGGGTGCGTCCGCGCATGAAGGCGAGGGGCGCAATCTGTATGATGTCCTGTTCCATCACCTCGCGCAGCTTCTGTGGCGGTATCATGTCCTCCAGCGCGTCGTAGAGCGGCTGCAGGTATGGGTCGATCTTCTCCTTCATGTCGCCCGGCAGGAATCCCAGCTTCTCGCCGGCCTCGACGGCAGGACGCGAAAGGATTATCTTGCGTATCTCCTTGTTCTTCAGCGCGCGCACGGCCAGCGCGATGCTCGTATAGGTCTTGCCCGAGCCAGCCGGCCCCACGGCCAGTATGAGGTCGTTCTTCGCGTAGGCTTCGACGAGGCGCTGCTGGTTCTCGCTGCGCGCCGTGATGGGCTTTCCTGTCACGCTGTACACGATGACGCCCTCGATGCCCTCGCGTCCCGTCTTCTCGCCCTTGATGATCTTGATGACATCCTCCTCCGTCAGGCTGTTGTACGTCAGGCAATGTCGCTGCAGCTTCTCGATATTCTCTTCGAAAGCACTCATCTGCAGCTCGTCGCCCATTACGTGGACCACGTTGCCGCGAGCCGCAATCCGCAGCTTCGGATAAAGCGCCTTCACCAGTTGCAGGTTTGCATTGTTCACTCCGTAGAGCACCACGGGGTCGACGTCTTCAATAACGATATGTTTCTCTATCATGGGCCTTGCTTGGACATTCTTTTGCTAATTCAGCTACAAAATTACGCAATCTATTTTGAAAATGCCACTTTTTTCCTTAACTTTGTTCGCGATTTTATGAGAAGACTAAAGAAAAACATCTTTCTTACCCTCTGTGCGTCGGTCTTTGGCCTGCTCGCCATAGTCCGCTACATGGTTTTGCGCCCCCAGTCGGAGCCCTCGCCGGTGATGGAAAGCACGCCGGTGGCGGACAGTGTGTGCAGCAAGATAGCCCCTGCCGACAGCGCATCCTGTCCGACCAAGCGACGTTCCTCTCTGCCGCACCCCATTCGCAGCGTACCGTCCTACAACCTGGCCTTCCCCGATGTGCAAGATGTGCAGATTCTCGCCGCCCGCCATTGGGGAGTGCGTCCCGTTCGAGACCGTCGTCAGGCCGAGGAGCGCAAGAGCGAACTGGTGTTCGTCGGTTGCAATCCTTTCTACGACATCGACCCGTCGATGCATAGCAGCATCCCCTACCTCGTTCCCCATGCCAGCATACTCCTGCACGACATTGGGCGCAACTTCCTCGACAGTCTCTACGTGAAAGGTGTGCCACTGCATAAGATTATCGTGTCCAGCGTGTTGCGCACCGAGGACGATGTGGCTCGCCTCCTGCGGCGCAACGGCAATGCCAGCGAGCAGAGCTGCCACCGCTTCGGCACCACCTTCGACATCGCCTACAATCGCTACACCACCGTCTCGCCGCCCGACGGTGCGCCGCGGCGCACTGTTCAGAACGACACACTCAAGTGGGTGCTCAGCGAGGTGCTGCGCGACCTGCGTCAGGAGGGGCGCTGCTATATCAAGCACGAAATAAAGCAAGGTTGCTTCCACATCACCGTGCGCTGACTCGCTTCGATACGGAAGGAACCAAAGCGAGCAATATTTCATGCCCCCTTTGGCTCCTCGATTTTTCACGGCAAGCAGTAGCCGATGCGACTAAAAACAGCTCTAAATGAAAAGGCTGTTGTGCCTCCCTGGGAAGGGTTCTGTCCAGCGAAACGACGCAGGCGAACGGGATGGGTCACGTTTTAAAAATGAAGGGGTTGAATGCTGTCTGACTTAACCCTGACGAGGACTAAATTTCTGCTTGCTGTCGCGGAAGCTTCTGCTTGCTGTCGCGGGCGCTTCTGCTTGCTGTCGCGGAAGCCTCTGCTTGCTGTCGCGGGAGCCTCTGCTTGCTGTCGTATTTTTGCTCGCTACCCGCAATGTTTTGCATTTTGCATTTTGCATTTGCAACCTTTGCACTTAGACAAAAGCATGTTGTCTTTGCTGCAATCTCGATGCAGCATTTCGGTTTGTCACAGCAAGCTTTTCTGTTGCTTGCCAGAGGCTGGTGCGATAGGGTTGGCAATCCCAAGGACACACTTTGCTCAGCAGGAGTGCCCCCTTGCGCCGATAGGAACAACTCATCCGCAAGGCGGAGCATTCCAATTAGCCAAGTTTCAGAGATTTGGGAAAGTCTCCCGACCCTCTATTCCCTCTTCATGCTGAACTCGCAGCCGCAGTATTGCTGGTTGTAGAAGGCAAACTCGCGCAGGAGCTGGTTGCGGCGCTCCTGCAGGCCTCCCTTGCGCCAGTTCTGTGCCCAGAAACGTGTGCCGGGGACTGCCTGCTCGGCCGACTGTCCGGCGAGGTTTATCTGCTCCAGACTTTTCCAGCGGGAGGAGGCCAAAGTGGTGGCAAACACCTCGATGCCCTGGCGTCGGGCTTCGCGGGCTGCCTCAAGGAGTCGCAACGTGAAGCACTGCTGGCAGCGGCGACCGCGCTCGGGTTCGCACTCGAGCCCCTGCACATCGACGAGCCACCGGTCGTGGTCGTAGTCGCCGTCGATCCATTGGATGCCGAGGCCTTCGGCATGCCGCTTGCTCTCCTGCTTGCGCGTCTCGTATTCCTCGCGCGGCCAGATGTTGGGATTGTAATAGAAGATGGTGGGGCGGATGTCGTGCCGGATCATCCACTCCACAATGGCGCTGGAGCAGGGGGCGCAGCAGGCATGCAGCAGCACCTGGGACGGGAGATGGTCTTCGGGGAGCTTGGTCATTTCTTTTGCCAAACGCGGACGTAATCGACCTCCATCGTCACGGGCAGTGCCTCCCAGTCGATGCCTTTGTAGCCGCCCCAGTTTCCGCCCCATGCCACATTGAGGATGGGGTAGAAGGGTGTCAGGTAGGGCCAGGTGTCGTTGTTCCCCGTTCCGTCATTCTCGAAGTAGAACTGCTCGGTGCCGTCCACGTAGGTGCGGATGTAGTCGGCCGTCCATTCCATTGCGTAGACATGGAAGTCCGTCTCGGCAGTGGGGCAGAGCGACTCGTGGGTCTTCTGCGTCTGCATCGGGTGGTTGTAGGCCTTGCAATGGATCGACGAGGATACGTAGTTCGGATTGGCGCCTACCTCCTCCATGATGTCGATCTCGCCGTCGGCAGGCCATCCCTTCACCCGATTGACAGGCATCATCCAGAAGGCGGGCCAGGTGCCGCGACCTACGGGCAACTTGATGCGCGCCTCGACGTAGCCGTAGAGGAATCCCTCCTGACGGTTTCCGTAGATGCGCCCCGAATACACCTTGTCGCCCTCCTTCAGGGCGTGGATTTTCAGCGTGCCGTCGCTGACTACGACTGTGGGGCTTCCCTCGGGCGTAGTGCCCTTGACGTAAGTTTGCAGTTCATTGTTCACCCATCCGGCCGGTGCTTCCTGATAGACCCACTTCGCGGTGTCGAGCGAGTTTCCCTTGAACTCGTCGTTCCACACCAGTTTGTATCCTTCGAGCGGACAACTGTCGATTTTCGGATTTGAGCAGGCACCGAATGCGATTGCTGCGGCGCAGCATGCGAGGATCATTCTCTTCATATTGGTCTTTTTTGTGAGATTTGCGCTGCAAAGATATGAACTTTTCGCTGAATAACCGCACAGTTCACCCCAATTACTACGAATAAACGTTAAAAGTAGAGCAATCTCGAAAGTTTTCAATATCGAAACATTGCGATATTCAGAGAAACACTTTACCTTTGCCGGCGTAACACTAAATGAAACCAGACTATGAAACGAAGTGAAGACACATTGACTCGCGTGGAGTTCCAGGTGATGGACATCATCTGGCAGTTGGGCGGCGACGTCTGTGCTTGGGATGTCCTGGAAAAGATGGAAGAGCCGAAGCCGGCCTATACTACGGTGGCCACTTACCTGAAAGTGCTTTACGAGAAGGGCTATCTGGACTTCCATAAGGCCAAAGGGCAGGGGAAGACGCATCGTTTCGTGCCCCTCATCTCGAAGGACGAATATACGCGGCGGACGATGCAGGCCGTGAAGCACCGCTTCTTCGGCGGCAGTGTGAGGTCGATGCTCAGTTATTTTGTGCGGGAGGAGAATCTGACGTCGCAGGAGGTGCAGGCGATGCTCTCGATGATAGAGGAAGGGGGTGAGGTGTGATGGCTGCCCTGCTGATGTATTCGATGAAGTCGGCCTTCGTGCTGGTGCTGCTCTATGTGCCCTTCGTGCTGATGCTGCGTCGCGAAAGTTTCTTCCGCTTCAACCGTGCGATGCTGCTTGCCATCCTGCTGTCGTCGTTGGTGCTCCCCCTGTGCAACGTTTCGTGGCTGTCCTTGGATCGGCAGCCTGTCGTCCATGCTGCCCAGATGCAGCTTGTGGAGTTGGGGGTGCCGGTGACCATGCTCGACGAGGTGGAGGTGACGGGTGAGAGTCGCGCTGCGCAGGGTGGGGTGATGCTTTTTGCCGTGCTGGCCGCTATATATATAATAGGTATGGGCGGCGTACTGTTGGTTCGTATCTGGCAGCTATGGCGACTGATGCGGGGCGTCAGGCGCGGCAGCCTTTGGATAGAGCGGCGCGACGGAATGACGGTTCACTGCCAGGCGCGCGACCTGTCGCCCTTCAGCTGGATGCGTAATATCGTTATCAGTCGGCAGGACTATGAGGAAAACGGACGCGAGATTCTGCTCCATGAGGCTGGCCATATTCGCGCCCGCCATTCGTGGGACGTATTGCTGCTCACGCTGGTGGAGATGCTGCAATGGTGGAATCCGCTCGTCTATATGCTGGCAATCAGCCTGCGCGATGTGCACGAATACGAGGCCGATGACTATGTCCTGCGTCAGGGCGTCTCGGCGCGCGGCTATCAGATGCTTGTAATAAAAAAAGCTGTTGGCTCAGGTTCCTACGCTTTTGCCAACAGCTTCAATCACAGTTTAACTTTAAAACGTATCACTATGATGTGCAAAAAAAGCAAATCAAGTGCGTGGATGCGGGCCCGTGCGCTCTATGTCATCCCCGCGGCCGCGTTGGCACTCAGTGTCTTCGCCACGCCAAAACTCGTCAGCCCCATCGAGGGTGCTGTGAACAATCTCGCTGGCAAAAGTACTGCGAAATCCGCAAACCTGCAAATTTCCGACGAAAAAACTTCCTCGCGGCGAGTTCAATACGTCTCTCCCAGCGAGATGAAGGACTTGGTGCTTCAGCGTTTTACTCTTGACGAATTGAAGGAATTGGGTTTCGAGTCGCTGGAACAGGCACTTAGCAGCCAGGTGGCATCCGCTCCCGAGGATACAGTCGTTTACGACAAGCCGGCCAAGAATGCTGAGTACCCTGGCGGATGGGACGCTTGTTTCAAGTTCTTGAGTGAAAGCATGCACTATCCTCAGTTGTGCAAGGAATTCGAAGTGCAGGGACGGGTGATACTCAAATTCGTCGTGGAGAAAGACGGACGCATCACCAATGTCGAAAAGGTGCGCGGTGCTGGAAAGCGCCTGACGCAGGCCGATGTGGACGACTACAAACAGAAGAATCCAGAGTCCACCCTTCAGCCAAAGGCTGGCGACGACCTCGGTCAATTGCTCTACGAAGAAGGAAAACGTGTGGTGGAATCTATGCCGCGTTGGGAACCTGCGCGCAACGAGGAGGGCGATGCCGTGAGATGCCATTTCCATTTACCCTTCATGTTCCGCCTGAACTGACCTGACTTGAAGCGACTTAATTAATGTTTAATACTTGAGCAATTCTCTTGCTCGTCATCGGGCACTGCAGTGATGTCCTGCCCGGAGGAAAAAGTGTCGCCCCGCCGAAACCGACGGGGCGACCGCTTTGTGAAGCCCATTGCATTGGGTGGACAGCCTCCTACTCTCGGGTAAGCTCGATGAGATGGCTGGTCATGTCGCTGGCGCTGAGCAGCGTGAGGCCCACCTTCATCAGATAGTCGCCCGAGTAGGTCTTGTCGTGGCAGCTGAGACGGCTCTTCTGTCCGTTCATGAGGCAAATCTCGCGCACTCGGTAGCGCATCTGCGGGTCGAGGCCTCGCAGTCGCACTGGAGCTACCCGTTCGGCATATCGAGGATGGATGTCGTAGGCCATCACAAGGGCATGAGCGCGGTCGTCACTGACTCGCTCCATTACGCAGTGGGGACCGTCGTAAGGCGAATAGAGCCGATAGAGGTTGGGGCTGAAGATGAGTGGCTTCAGGCGGTTGTACTCGGTGATGGCCTGCTGGCAATAGTGCAGTTCCTGCTCCGAGAGCCCTTTCAGGCCGATATCGAATCCCAGCTTGCACGAGAAGGCTACGTCGACGCGGAACTTGACGGAGGCTCGCGAGTTCCAGTTCGTTACATGAGCGCACATGGCCTTGGAAGGCATGAACTGGCTGTAGCCCCATTGGATGAAGAGGCGTTCGACGGGGTCGGTGTTGTCGGAGAGCCAGAACTCGCTGAAGTAGCGCAACCCTTCGAAGTCGCTGCGTCCGCCGCCGCCCGAGCACATCATCATGTAGAGCGTGGGGTATTTCGCCTGAATGCGTTGGAGAACGTTGTAGAGTCCGCGCACATAATCGACGTAGAGGTTGCCCTGATTCTCTTTCTCGTAGGCCGAGTAGATGTTCGTGATGGGCGAGTTGCAGTCCCACTTGAAGAATTTCAACTTCGGATTCTCCTGCATCAGGCGGTCCACGATGGAGAAGACATAGTCCTGTACCTTGGGGTTCGTGAGGTCGAGCACCAGCTGATTGCGTTGATAGTAAGTGTCTCGTTCGGGGAGGCGGATAATCCAATCTGGATGGTTCTCGGCCAGCTCGCTTTTTGGATTAACCATTTCGGGCTCAATCCAGATGCCGAACTCCACGCCGCGTTCATTGGCGGCCTTTACCAATGCCGGTACGCCGTTGGGCAACTTTTCGCGTGTGGCCTCCCAGTCGCCCAGACCTGCCTTGTCGTTGCTGCGCGGATATTTGTTGCCAAACCATCCGTCGTCGAGCAGGAAGAGATCTACGCCCAGTGCCTTGGCTTCGCCGCAGAGGTCGGCGAGCGATTGTTCGTTGAAGTCGAAGTGGGTGTTCTCCCAGTTGTTGAGCAACGTCATGCGGTCCTCGGCTCCCATGTGAAGCTGGTGGCGTAGGGCCCAGCGCTGGAAGCGTCGGCTGCCCATGCCTGTGCCCTCGGTCGAAAGGGTGAAATAGAAGTCGGGGGTGCGGAACGTCGTACTACGGGACAGGAGATAGGCCGATGCATCGGGATTGATGCCCGAGACGATGCGGAGCGCGCCGTTGTTGTCCACCTCGAAGGTGAAGCGGAAGTTACCCGTCCAGCCCAGGGTGCCCATTAGGACACGGCCCTGCTCCTCGCCTACGGGTCCGTCGAGTCCTACTTCAAAGAAGGGCTGGGCGAACATCGTGGCGCGGGCTCCCAGACGCGAGTCGATGATCTTCTTGCCAAACTGCAACTGTTGGCTGCTCATTTGCATCTCGCGTGCCCAGTCGCTGGCAAACTCGGTAAGGTAATACGTCGTCTCTTCGAAGTATAGCATCGAGGAGGCGTAGCGTTTGAGATATACCTGCCCCTTCTCGTCGTGCGATATCTCGCTCCACTGGCGGATGATGTCGTCGTCGGCATAGGCCGCGTAGTGGAGCGTGACATTGAGGGGATACACTTCATCATGCAGACGGATGATTGTCTCAACGAAGCCGTCGCGGATTATTTGCTCGTGGCTGACGTATTTGAGCACCGAAGTGGGATTGCCGTCGGCATGTCGGATCTCGAGTGCCTGCTCGAAGAAATCTTCAGTGCCCAGTACGGGATAGGCCTCGAAGCCGCGCGTCAGAGTATGGGAGCGACGCAGGCGGGGCATGTCGAACAGCGCGAGGTCTTCGATACCCGAGACGCGCTCGCCGAGGTAGGTCTGATAGAGGCGCCCGTCATCTTTCACTTGCAACACCAGCTGAGTGTGGCTGGTCTCGATGGAAATCTCGTTCTTGCCGTAGGTGCATGCTGCAATGAGCATCATGGCGCCCCAAAGCGTCTTCTGCATTTGCATGATACTGAATGTTTAATGCGTTAGTGAGGTGAGTGTCTCTACAGTTCGGCTTCGCTGATGCCGAAGGTGGTGGTGCGCATATCGCCTGTGTCGAGGCCACGCTTCAGCCAACGCATACGCTGAGCGCTGGTACCGTGAGTGAAGGATTCGGGCTGCACATAGCCTTGCGCCTTCTTCTGCAGGTAGTTGTCGCCAATCTTCTGGGCGCAGTCTATGGCCTCCTCGATGTCGCCTGCCTCAAGCGAGCCGTAGGCTGCGTTCTCGTAGTGACCCCACACGCCGGCATAATAGTCGGCCAGCAACTCGAGGCGGACGCTGATCTTGTTTGCCTCCACCTTTCCCACCTTGCTCATCTGTGAGTGTGCCTCGTTCAGTGTGCCCAGCAGGTTTTCTACGTGGTGGCCCACTTCATGAGCAATGACGTAGGCATAGGAGAAATCGCCATCGGCTCCCAGCTGCTTCTTCATGTCGGAGAAGAACGAGAGGTCGATGTAGAGCTTCTGGTCGCCCGAGCAATAGAACGGACCCACCGATGCACTTGCCTGTCCGCAGGCGCTGTTCACGCTTCCAGTGAAGAGCACCAGCGTGGGGGGATAGTAGGTCTTGCCCATTTGTTTGAACACTTTTGTCCATACATCCTCGGTCGATGCCAGCACCTGCCGCGAGAAGGTGGCCAGTTCCTGTTCCTCTTCGGTGAACTCGCGCTGGCCCTCCACCTGTTCTTCCTGAATGGCACCGATGCCACCTTGCTGAATGACGTTGTTTACTACATCGCCGATACCGCCTCCCTGCATGAAGGTCATGATGGCAATGATGACGAGGCCTGCGATGCCTCCGACGCCTGCCTTGGCGCCTGTGCTCATTCCGCGGCGATCTTCCACGTTCGAGCTTTCTCTTCTTCCTCTAAGATTCATAGTTGTTGATTTGATGATTTGCGAAATAGCGATATATCGAAACGGCGCGAAACGCTTTTCACCCCTTGATGTTGGGTTCCTCGAGTCCCAAGCCCTTCTTGCGATCCACAATCTTCAGGATAAGGCCGAGCACAAGGGCGGCCACACCGAGGCTGGCCAGCATGACGAGTGGCCAGGTGTAGTCGAACTGAGTGGGGTCGGTGACGCCGGGGTTTGTCTTGTCGAGCACCTGACCAATGAGCAATGGGAAGAGCCACAGGCCGATATTCTGAATCCAGAAGATGAGGGCATAGGCCGAACCAATGACCTTGGCATCCACCAGTTTGGGAACGCTGGGCCATAGCGAGGCAGGCACCAGAGAGAACGAGGCGCCAAGCACCAGAATGGTAGCATAGGCGATGATGATGCCGCCGATGGCACTGCCCTTGAACATGGGCAGCACGAAGGCAAACGTCAGGTGGCAGGCGATGAGCAGCAACGAGCCCAGCACAAGCATCGATGCCGCCTTGCCGTGATGGTCGAGATAGGAACCGAGAATCGGTGTGATGAGCACTGCCAGCAAGGGGAATACAGCAAAGATGCTCTCGGCCGACTGGCGCATGAAGCCCATGTAGCAATAAACTACCAGAGCAATAATCGAGAGACTCAGAAGACCATACTTCATGTTCGCCTTCTTCTGGAAGTTGCTAGCAAAACCTGCTGAAGCCACGACAAGCATGATGACATACTGCACAATGGTTACCGTGGACGAGGCCCAGAACGAGTCGGCATCGGGTGGCGTCAGAGTCAGGTTGCATTGCAACATGTTCACGGCATACTTCTGGAAGGGGAAGATGGCCGAGTAGTAGAGTACGCAGAGCAGGGCTACCAGCCAGAATCCGCTGTCGGAGAGAATCTTGCCGATGTCGCTCACCTTGAATGGGTCGTCCTTCTCCTCAGCCTCGCCTGTCTGTGCGTCGAGCTTGCTGTCCATTACGAAATAGACAATGGTCATAATCAGGGCAATGCACATGAGGACTACGCCGAAGGCCACCGAGCGGCTAACGCTCACCTCGCCGCCCAGGCGGGCAAAGAATGGCGAGAATATCATGCAGGTGGCTACGCCCAGACGAGCCAGCGCCATCTCCGAACCCATTGCCAATGCCATTTCGCGGCCCTTGAACCACTTCACGATACCGCGACTCACCGTGATGCCTGCCATCTCGCAACCGCATCCGAAGATCATGAAGCCGCAGGCAGCAAATTTGGCCGAAGCAGGCATGCCGTCGGCAAAGGGCAGGATGTCCAGCCAGTCGAGACCGAACAGGGGACTCCAGTTCAGATGGCTTGCAAACCACGCCTCCAATCCGCTGCCAATGAACGTTTCGCTAATGGCATACCATTTGATGACTGCGCCGACTAACATAATCAAGGCTGAGAGTACGGCTGTGAAGCGCACGCCCATCTTGTCCAGGATGATGCCGGCAAAGATAAGGAAGAAGGCCCACACGTTGAGGAATACCTCGGAGCCTTGCATGCGGCCGAACGAGGTGCTGTCCCAGCCGCGGGTCTCCTGCATCAGGTCCTTGATGGGGGAGAGGATGTCCATAAAGATGTAGCTGCAGAACATGGCCAGCGCCAAGAGCAGCAATGCTGTCCAGCGCATGGCAGCGCTGTCGCGAAGTGTTTTCTGAATCGTTTGTGACATTGTGATATACTATTATTATAAATTATGAGCGCGAAGTTACAAAAAAAAGGGCGATGCACCAAGAAAAACCAATATATTTTTACTGTTTGCAATGTTCTATTTGCTCCAATCCCTCTACCATTGGTCGGAAAAGAGGATGGCGTTGGTGAGCAAGGGAATGGTGCCATAGAAACATGAGCGGAAGGCTACGCTGAAGTTGAAGCAGATGATGCGTCCCTTTCCTCGTTTGGCAGTCAGGACGGCGGGTGTGCCACCCATGCCGTTGATGAATGAGGGTGCGAAGTAGCCGGAGAGGGGTTCTGGGCTGAAGGTGTAGAGGGCCATGCTGTCGGGCTGAAAGGCCGTGGTGGTGTTCTTGAAGACGGGCAGGCTTTCTGCCTTCACGCCCCAGCAGAGCGGGCTGGAGTTCTGAAGGCGTATTTCGAGTATGCCGCCGGGGAATCCGCTTTTGGACGAGAGGCTGTCGTTCTTCTGGCGTTGCAATGGGGAGAGCGAAGGCATGGCTAAGTCGCGTAGGGTCGAAGAGGCTGAGCCGGTACAGATAAGTGTGCCGCCGTCCTCGACCCATTGGGCGAGCAGGGCTGCGCGTTCGTCGCTCTTTGGAATATGTGTTGAGAGTATAATAGTATTGTAGGCTTTCAGCCGTGATTTCTGTGCTTCCGCAAAGTTGAGGAGCGTGGGTTGCATCTGCTGGCGATAGTCGAGCAGAAACCAATATGTGCCCAGCGTGGTGGGGTTGCTTTGCGTCGTGCAGAGTATTGCTGTACGAGGATGGCGCACGGGGCGCAGGCGGGTGGTGTCGGGAGGCAGAGGCAGGGCATGGAGGTCGACGGCCGTGCGGCGGGCCTGTCGTTCGAGTGTGGCTGCATCGGCTTTGACATAGAGTGTGCCGAGGCTGTCGGCCCAGATGCGAGTGCCTGCCTCTTGCAGGGCGTAAATGAACGCAGGAGTGTAGAACTCAGTGGTATTGAACGTGAAGTAGCCTGAGAGGCAGGGCGCCTCGATGCGTCCTTCGGGGAAGGGCTGCTCGGGTGCTACGTCCACGAGCGTGAGGTGTCGGGCGTCAATCGTGCGGCTCTGGATGTTGTAGGCCAAGGGGAGCGTCCATGCGGTAATGTCGTAGAAGACGCTGTCGGCGAAGTGGGAATGGTTGGCCTCCATGATGCTCTTCACGAGTGCAGGATTGTTGCCTCGGAAGGGAATGAAGTAGTGCGTGGCGGCCTGCATTTCTTTCTTTTTCAGTCCGCTCGTTATGCGGCAAACGCGAATGTCGTGGTGCTGAAGCATTGTGAGGAAGTGCCACGTAACGGCCCGTGAGGGACTTTCGGCGAAGAGGATGCCGAGATCGTCTTGCTGGTGGGGCATGTGGGTGTAGAATTCAGCCATGTAGTGTTGCAAGGTGTCCTTCTCGTGCCATGCGGCATTGATGATGGCGAACTGCGAGGCCGCTTGGTTTCGGATGGCGAAAGGGAAGGTGAGTACTCCGCGCGAAGTCTGCCGCCAATGTCCGCGCGCGGACGCCTGTTCGCAGAGCAGGCTGACGGTGCCCTGCACATCGCCGTAGGAGGCACCCTTGCCTACGTAGTAGTCGTCGTAGCCGCGTCCGGTAACATATTTTGAGCCGAGGCGGTCGAGTGCATCCTTGATGTGACTTGCCATCTGGGCGGCCATCTCTTGGTTTTGTGGCGGCATATAGGGAGAGACGCGGAGCGGGTTGCCTGGCGAGAAAAAGAATGTTTTCTCCGACCCCATCTCGTGATGGTCGCTCATCAAGTGGGGGAGCCATTGGTGGTAGAGAGCGACGGCGCCGCGGGTCTCGGGGTGTTCGAGGAAAAGCCAGTCGCGGTTGCAGTCGTGCCAGTAGTGGTTGAATCGGCTGCTGGGCCATGCTTCGCTGAACTCGCGACTGAGCACATCGCCGGTATTGCTCAGGTTGCGTGACGAGTTTACCCACGAGGCGAACCGGTTGATGCCGTCGGGGTTCATTCCGGGGATGAGCAGTATGACACATTCGTCGAGCAAGTGTTCGATCTGTTCGCCGCGAGCTGCTGCCATGAAGTAGGCCACAAGTATTGAGGCTTGTACGCCTGATGGTTCGTTGCCGTGAACTGAACTTGCCAGGCATACCACGACGGGACCGTTCTCCAGATGTCCTTCTCTGACGGTCAGGTGTTCGGCCTGTATACGCTTGATGTCGTGATGGTTGTGAGGCGATGTGATACGCAGGCTCACTATCGGACGATGCTCGTAGGTTTGGCCAAGCGTGTCAAGCACGAGGCGCTCCGACTGCCCGGCAAGCAGTTGCAGATAACTGACCGTCTGGCTCCAGTCGACATGCTGACTGCCCAGCTGGAAGCCCAGATAAGCCTGCGGGGTAGTGATGCGTTCGTCGAGCTGGTAGTCCCATTGGGCTGGCATATAGTAGTCGAGCCCAACTGTATAAGGCTCAGGCTTGGGCTGTGCGGACAAATGCGGGGAGACCATGAGGCTCAGGACGAAAGACGTGATGAGACTTGCGATGCGTACTTTCATGCTTCGGGTGTGGCTGGCGGTATGAATCAATTCCGAATAGCTTTGTTCGTTTACTACTGCAAAATTAACAATAATTAGGCATCGGACCAAACGAAACGCCAATTTTCTCACTCCGCCTTTCTCGGTCAAGTTTTGTGTGGGCCGAAGCCGATGCGAATCTGTCCGGTAGTACCGGCTTTTCCTACGTGTAGTATAGGTTCATACTTGCTGTAGTATGGGCCTGTGCTTGCTGTAGTATTGGCTCATACTTGCTGTAGTATGGGCTTTTCCCACGTGTGGTACAGACTCGTTCTGTGTGTGTGATAAGTCCCTTCTGCACTTTGCTCCGTGGCATCCAAGTGCGAGGAGGGGATTCAGAAGCAGAGGGTGGTCACGGAACGAGCCGGCAGTTCGACGTTGCGAAGCCGTACAGAACCATTGTGCTTGAGGTTCTCATCCTCGATGTCTGAGGTACGATAGGCGTTGGCCGACTTCTTCTTTGTACCATTGATGCGAATGTGGCGATCCTCCTTCGAGTAGTTGATGGCTACGATGGCCGTAGTGCCGTCGGTATTGCGGTAGGCCGAGAGCATCAATCCGCTGAGCTGCATGTTGCCTTCCATTTCGAGGCGTACAGCACCTGGGCGCACGAAGCGGGAGAATTGGCCCAGAGTCCACATGAGCTTGCTGTCGCGTACCCGATTATGCTGAATGGCTCCCCGTCTCATTCCGCGCGGGCTGGCAGGCCGTTCTCGCTCGGGGTAGAAGCGGATGAGGCCGTCTTTGTAGTCCCCTCCGGCCGCACGCCACCATTGCCACGACCGCGCATTGGCGACCGTAAGGTCGTAGTGCATGACGCGCGCCACATAGAGGGCTACTTCCATCGAGAAGTCGAAGCCACCTCCGCCATGTATCTCCTCGTCGTTCGACATGATGCACAACTCAGTCATCCAGAATCCAGCATCGACATGGTCGAACGCCTTCTTCAGCTGCTGCCGATAGCCGTAGAGGCCTTTGGTCTCGTAATCGGGATGCTCGGGAGTGAGGACGGGCGTGTTGGTCCAATACGAGTGGCCGGCCAGTAGGGGAGCGATGTGCTTGAGGTTGCCGACATAGGTGTCTGCCGAGTCAGGATTCCAAAAGCATTGTATCTCGTTGCCGCGTTGCCAGTCGGTATGGTGTGTCGCAAGCATGCAACGCAGGTCGCTCGACTCGTTCACGAGAATCTTTGTCGTAATTCCGCGATGCGTGAACTCGCGGTCCATTTCGCGCGCCAGACGGGCCACCTCCCTGTTTGTGGCCGGCGAGCCCTCTTGCTTCGGCCCTTGCCAGTTCCAATGGCCGTCGGGCTCGTTTACTGGGCAGACGTAGTCGAAGTGTATGCTGTCTTCCCGTTCTGCAGTCTGCAGCATATCGGCAATGTAGGCGGCAAAGTCGTCGTAGGCATCGGGACGCAGGTTTAGCGTGCCGTCGCGTCCTGTGTTGGTCGCCAAGCCGTTCTGCGTCAGATGGATGGGCGGCGAGTTATAGAATGCCAGGAATGTGGGCACACCTCGCTCGCGGGCCAGATGCAGGAAACGTCGCTGCCCTTCCTGATGTGCGTAGAACTCCGTCCGAGTGTCGGGGTTGATTTGTGCCGACTCGCCTTGCGTAGCACTACCGGCTCCTGCATTGAAGCGCCAGATGCTCAGACCGATGCCTCGCGGCGAACCGTCCTCGAAGGTTTCCGTCGAGAATAGCCAGTCGGCCACCTTCGTTTGCAAGGAATCCTCACAAGTGCCTATCTGCCACATGCTCCACGCGTCGCTGGCGCCAAATCCGTCGATGGTTTGCATGGTGCGGTTGGTGAGACGGAAGGCGGTCGTTTGTGTTGCGGCATGATTGCCTGTAGCAAATGCCGCAGCTACGAAGAGCAGGAGGAGCAGGTCTTTCATATTGCTGGAATGGTCGGCACGTCGGAACTTATTTCGGGTGTGTTCTAATCAATAACAGCCTTAGCATAGTTCAAAGCTAATTCTTAGAGCCCGCCTTCAGCCAGCGGTCGAGCCAGTCGAAGTAAGTGCGTTGCCAGAGAATGCCGTTCTGGGGCTTCAGCACCCAATGGTTCTCGTCGGGGAAGAGGAGCAACTCGGCTGGGATGCCGCGCATTCTGGCCGCGTTGAAGGCCGACATGCCTTGCGTGGCATTGATGCGATAGTCCTTTTCGCCGTGGATGCAGAGGATGGGCGTATCCCATTTATCGACAAAGCGATGGGGCGAATTGTTGTATGTCTTGTCGGCCCGAGCTGTACGGTCCTTGTTCCAGTAGGCATCGTCATACTCCCAGTTTGAGAACCAGTTCTCCTCCGTCTCGGTGTACATCGCCTCGAGGTTGAAGGCGCCGTCGTGGGCAATGAAGCACTTGAAGCGTCCGTCGTGGTGGCCTGCCAGATAATAGACGCTGAAGCCGCCGAACGAGGCTCCCACGGCTCCCATGCGGTCCTTATCCACATAGGGCAGGTTGTCGGCAGCATCGTCGATGGCTGTCAGGTAGTCGGTCATGCATTGTCCTGTCCAGTCGCCGCTTATCTCCTCGAGCCATTCCTGTCCGAAACCGGGCAGACCGCGTCGATTGGGTGCGATGACCACATAGTCCTGCGAGGCCATGATGCGGAAGTTCCAACGATAGCTCCAGAATTGCGAGACGGGACTTTGCGGTCCACCCTCGCAGAAGAGCAGGGTGGGGTACTTCTTTGACGGGTCGAAGTGGGGTGGCTTGATGATCCAATAGAGCATGTCCAGTCCGTCGCTCGTCTTCACCCATCGTGGCTCGCTTGTGGGTTCGGCAAGCTGCGAGAGGATGTGGTCGTTCTCATGGGTAATCTGGATGATTTGGGTGTCTTCGGGATTGTTGCTTGTGGTCACCACATAGAGGTCGGCAGGATGAATGTGGTCATGCTTCTCCATGAGGAGGGCATGCTCGCCTTTTGCCAATTCGCCCATCATCTGCAGGCTGCCGAAGTCGGCCTGCTCGTTGGTTATTTGCATCACTTCGCCCTTGAGGTTCGTGCGATAGAGATTCTCCGTGCCGTGCCAAACGCCTATATAATATAATGTATAGGAATCCGGTGCCCAGCAGAAGTCATCGACGCTTGAATCGAAGGATTCGGTAGTATAGCACTTTTCGCCTGTCTGCAAGTCGCAGACACATAGGCGCTGGCGGTCGCTCTCATAGCCGTCGCGCGCCATCGACAGCCAAGCCACGTAGCGTCCGTCGGGCGAGAACTTCGGATTGGTGTCGTAGCCCACTTGCAGGTCGTTCTCCAGTTGGTTGATGGGCTGTGTCTTCATCGTTTTCGTGGGGTCGGATTGTGGCAGATCGACTCCCTCCTTGCAGAGGTTGTGATTGCGGTCGATGGTCCCTTCCTCGGCATCCAGATCGAAGAGGAAAATGTCCGAGTCGGTCGAAATGCTATATTCCAGGCCCGTCTTGCAACGACAGGTGTAGGCAATCTTCCTCGAGTCGGGGCTCCATGCCAGTTGCTCGATGCCGCCGAAGGGTTCCATCGGGCATTCGAAAGGCATGCTTTCGAGGATGTCAAGCTCTTCGCCACTTGCGATGTCGAGCACAAAGGGGTGGGGAATCGACTCCACATAATGGTCCCAATGGCGATACATCAGGTCGGTAATGACGCGGCCTGTAGTCTTGGGCAGGTCGGAGGGGCGTTCCTTGATAATGTCGTGATAGGGTACGCTCTTGATGAGGATTACTTTCTTCATATCGGGCGCGAAGAGGAAGCCGTCGACGGCTCCATCAGTATGGGTAAGCTGCTTGCGCTTTTTGCCGTCGGCATCCATTGTCCACACCTCGCCCCCGCATAGGAAAGCCAGCCGTCCGTCGGCGAGCCAGGCGGGATCGCTCTCGCTTTGGGCTGAGGTGGTGAGCAGTTTCGGCTCGTTGCCGCCATCGGTAGTGTAGAGTACGGTATGGCTCTTGTTCTGTGCCACGCTGTAGTAAGTCACTTGATAGGCAATCTTCGTGCTGTCGGGCGAGGCTGCGGTATAGGAACCGATGCGCCCCATAGCCCAAAGGGCCTCGGGCGTCATCGTATCGCTCTCGAGCTTGATGTCGCTACGTGTGATGATGTCTTCGTCTTGTTTTGTGCAGGATGCCATAATGCTTACTGCTAAAATGATAAGGACTCTGAATACTCTCATAGGTGCATAAATGTTCTTCGGTTAGCGGTTAGCGGTCTCTCTCTATTTCTTCCTCACTGGGTCGCATGTAAGTCCGCAGCCCAGTTTCTTGAAAATCTTTCTGTCCACTTCGCCCAGCATGATTGTGGTGTGCACCTGGCAGTCATGCAGTCTGGGCAGCTGTTCCAAGGCGCGACGGCATTGTTCGTCGTGCTGCGACAGCACGCTTAGCGCCACCAACACCTCGTCGGTGTGCAGGCGTGGGTTGTTGCCTCCCAGATATTCTATCTTGGTCTTTTGTATCGGTTCTATCATGCTCTGCGGAATCAGCTTCACGTCGTGTCCGATGCCGGCAAGGTGCTTGATGGCGTTCAGAATCAATGCAGCGCTGCACCCCAGGAGCGTGGTGGTCTTTGCGGTGATGATGGTGCCGTCCTCGAGTTCAATTGCCGATGCCGGCTGGTTGGTCTGTTGCTTGCGCTCGTTGGCTGCCACGGTTATCCGTCGGTCGTCGGTCGTAATCTTGGCTTGGTTGAAGAGCAACTGAATCTTGTGCACCTCGGCCTCGTTGTCGGCTCCGTTGGCCAGTTTGTTTGTGGCGTCGTAGTAGCGTCGGATGATCTCGTCCTTGGATGCCTTGCAGCACACCTCGTCGTCGCTGATGCAGAATCCCACCATGTTCACTCCCATGTCCGTCGGCGACTTGTAGGGATTCTCTCCGTAGATGCCTTCGAAAAGCGCGTTCAGTACGGGGAATATCTCGATGTCGCGATTGTAGTTGACAGCAATCTTGTCATACGCATCCAGATGGAACGGGTCGATCATGTTCACGTCGTTCAGGTCGGCAGTTGCGGCCTCGTAGGCGATGTTGACGGGATGCTTCAGGGGCAGGTTCCATACGGGGAATGTTTCGAACTTGGCATATCCGGCACGGATGCCGCGTCGGTGCTCGTTGTAGAGCTGCGACAGGCAGACAGCCATCTTGCCGCTGCCGGGTCCGGGGGCTGTGACGATGACCAGTTCGCGCGATGTCTCGACATAGTCGTTCTTGCCGAAGCCCTCGTCGCTGGCGATGAGCTCTACGTTGTGCGGATAGCCGTCGATGAGATAGTGGCAGTACGACTTGACCCCCATGCGTTCCAGCCGATGGCGGAACTGGTCGGCAGTACGTTGGCCGTTGTAGTGGGTGATTACTACCGAGCCCACCATGAAGTTGCGACTCAGGAACTCGTCGCGCAGGCGGAGTACATCTTCATCGTAGGTGATGCCCAAGTCGGCACGGACCTTGTTCTTCTCGATGTCTTCGGCGCTGATGACGATGACGATCTCGATGCTGTCGCGTAACTGTCCGAACATGCGCAGCTTGCTGTCGGGCTTGAAGCCTGGCAGAACGCGCGAGGCATGGTGGTCGTCGAACAACTTGCCGCCGAGCTCGAGGTAGAGTTTGCCGTCGAATTCAGCGATGCGCTTGCGTATCTGCTCCGACTGAATCTTGAGATACTTCTCGTTGTCGAATCCTATTTTCATGGTGTGGTCGAATGTTGGCCGTTACTTTTGTTTGCGTCGCTGTTCCTCCATCATCTGGGCCTGTTTCTGCAGGGCTTCCAGTCGGGCTGCCATGCCGGACGTCTTCTTCGGGTCGTTCTTGTGCTGCTCGCGGTAGGCCTCCAGCTTGGCCAGCAACTTGCGGTCGTCGGTCGTCTTGCGCAGGTACCACATCATGATGATGTTCAGCAGGCCGGAGAGGAAGTAGTAGTAGCAGAGTCCGGAGCTGTAGTTGTTGAAGACGAAGAAGAACATGAGTGGCATGAAGTACATCATGTATTGCATCATCTTCATCTGCTGCGCTTGGTCGCCCGTGAGCTGGTTCTGCTGCTGGCGCATGGAGATCCAGGTGTTGACGAGGTTCGTGGCGCTGAACAGGATGCAGAAGAGGCTCAGGTGGTCGCCGATGAGCCACAGGTCCTTGCCCCAACGGATGACATCGTCGTAGGCGCTCAGGTCGTTGGCCCATAGGAAGCTTTGTCCGCGCAGCTCGATGGCGTTGGGCACGAAGTTGAAGAGGGCAATCCAGATGGGCGTCTGTATGAGCATCGGCAGGCAGCCTCCCATCGGGCTCACGCCGTACTGGCTGTAGATCTGCATCATCTCCTGCTGCTTCTTCATGGCATCCTCCTGTTTGGGGTATTTCTTGTTCAGGGCGTCGATCTGTGGCTTGAGGACGCGCATCTTGGCGCTGCTCATGAAGCTCTTCTTTGTGGTGGGATAGACGAGTGTCTTCACGATGATGGTGAGCAGGGCCAGCACTATGCCCATGGGAAGGCCAAAGGCCGTAAGCCAGTCGAACAGGTAGATGATAAACCAACGGTTGATCCAACGGAAGAGGGGCCATCCCAGATCGACGAGTTCCTCCAGTTCGAGATGCTTGTCGGTCATGGTCAGCTTGTTGTGTGCCTTCAGCTTGTGGAAGTCGTTCGGCCCGAGGTACATCTGCAGCCTTGTGGGCTGGCTTCCGCTGGGGTCGAAGGCTGTCTTGGCCTCGGCCTCGTAGGTCTTCAGGAATCCCGACTTCTTCTCCGTTTCCTGTATGCTAGTCAGATGGGCGTCGGTAAAGTTGTCCGGGGCAATCAGTACTGCGCTGAAGAACTGGTTCTTGAAGGCAATCCAGTCGAGCGGCATGTCCAGCTGCTTCTCGTCGTTGCTCGTTTCCTTCAGGTGCTTGGTGCCCTTGTCCGTCTTCTTGTACGTCAGGCTGCTGAATCGGTTCTCGAAGTCGTAGCCCTTCTCCTGCTGTACGATGCGGTCTATCCAGTTCACGGTCATCGTCTTTGTGCTGGGCGAGAAGAAGCCGCTCAGTCCGCCGGTCGTGATGTGGATGTTCATCATGTAGGTGTCGGCATGCAGGGTGTAGGCGATGGCGATGTATTTTCCGGGTTGGTCCAGCATCATGGTGACGCTCGAGTCGGTCTGGGCCTCCGGGCGGAAGTAGTAGTCGGAGGTGATGATGTTCTCCTGCTTGCCTTCGAGTGCGAAGCTCATCTGGGCATCTTTGCGGGTGAGCAGCGTCACGTTGCCTCCGTAGCGGCTGTCGTAGCCCTTCAGCTCGACGCTCTCGACGGTACCGCCAAGAGTGCTCAGCACGACCTTGACCACGTTGTTCTCCAGCACGATTTCCTGTTCCTGCCCCTCGCGTCGGGCGAAGAATATGGAGGCGCTGTCGGCCGGAGCCGGCGTCTCGGGCGTGGCTGCAGCCAGTCGTTCCTCGATGTCCTTCTCGGCCTGTTCGCGCATGACGGCTGCAATGCTGTCCTGTTCCTGTCTCTGTCTCAGTTCGGCCTCGCTGGGACGGCTGAACCAGCTGAAGGCGACAACCACGATTGTAATCAGAACGAATCCTGTGATGGTATTCTTGTCCATAGTCGTTTCTTTACGATGTTTTGTTGATTCTGGGGGTTATTTTGCTCCGATATGTTCTATTAAGCCGCAAAATTAAGAAAAAAACTTCACATCTTACCCATCTTACGGCGAAAAATGCGTATCTTTGCTTTGTTTTTTGGACCTACAGACCTATTTCTGAATGATGAAACGCTCTTTTCTATCAGCATTCGTCCTCTCGTTTCTCCCACTAATGAGCCATGCTCAGGCCGTGGACGACGGGAGCGTGACCATCGACTCCGTGACGGTTTCGATAGCCAACCAGTACCATGCTGCATTGCAGTTCCTCGTTGACCAACGCGAGGCTGCCAACGAACGGGCGCACGACGCTGGCACACTTCCCGATGCCTACGTCTTTCAGGTGCTCTCCGTGCCTACGTTGTATTCCGCCCCGATGCACCAAGTGATCAGCGAGGGCAACGTGCTTTCCGACGACCCCCACTTGCAGCACCTCCAGATGGCGAACCGTTCGCTGGCGCGGCTCTATGTGGAGACTCCCGCCCTGGTGGAGCAGACCGAGGCTACGATCAAGGAGCAGGGCCTGCTGCGCGAAGACTTGGCCGAGAAGATACATACCGAGGACCAGCTGGCCAGCAAGGTGGGTAGCGTGAGCCTGACACCCGAGGCCGAGGATACCGTCGAGGTGAAGACGCGCCGTCCCAACTTCTGGAAGTTCCCTGGCAGCACCTCGCTCAACTTCACCCAGTATGCCTATTCGCACAACTGGCCGGGCGGAGAGAACAAATACTCGGGCCTCACCACCATCATCCTGAATGCAAACTACAACGACGAGAAGCGCTTCACCTGGACGAACAACCTGGACTTCCGCTTGGGATTCCAGACGAGCAAGACGGACAAGAACCGTACGTTCCGTCCCACCAACAACCAGATAGTCTATTCGACGAATGCCGGCCTGAAGGCGTGGAAGACGCTCTCGTATACCGCTACCGTCCGCATCTCCACCAAGGTGGTGCCCAACTATTCGCCCAATACCGACAAGGTGTACGAGGACTGCCTCTCGCCGCTCGACGTCACCATCGGTCCCGGTATGACCTACACCTACGCATTGGGGAAGAAGAAACGCTTCACCGGAGCGCTTACCGTAGCCCCCTTGGCTTATAATATAAGGTATGTGCAGCGCGAGAGCCTCGTTGCCCGCTATGGCGTGCGCCCCGGACATCATTCGACGCACGCCTTCGGTCCCACGGCGACGCTCACCTACGCTTGGGCCATCATGCCGCAGGTGCGATGGGCCGGACGCTTCTATTGGTTCAGCAACCTGCACAAGACGCAGTTCGACTGGACGAACACCCTCACGTTCTCCATCAACAAGTACCTCAACGCCACGCTGAACGTCCATCCCACCTTCGACGACATAGTGAAGACTAACAAGGGCGTACGTCTGGCCGAGGACTTGGGTCTGGGCATGAGCTACAGTTTCTAACCTCCCTCGCCTCTCTACCGCACATCTATGCAAATAAACAGTTCGGAATTTCTCGTCAGCAGTCCCCGTGTGGAGCAATGTCCGCCCACCTCGGTGCCCGAGTATGCCTTCATCGGACGCAGCAATGTGGGCAAGTCGAGCCTCATAAACATGCTGACAAACCACTCGCGTCTGGCCAAGACCTCGTCCACTCCCGGCAAGACCCTCCTCATCAACTACTTCCGCATCAACGACCAATGGCACTTGGTCGACCTCCCCGGCTACGGCTATGCCAAACGCGGCAAACGCGAGCAGGAGACGCTGAAACGCATGATCTCGGGCTACATCCTGCGTCGCGAGCAGATGACCTGCCTCTTCGTGCTCATCGATGTGCGCCTCGAGCCACAACGCATCGACCTCGACTTCATCACTTGGCTGGGCGAGAACGGCGTGCCGTTCGCCATCGTCTTCACGAAGGCCGACAAGCAGTCGCACGCAAAGACCGAGGCCAGCGTGTCGCGTTTCCTGCAGGTGCTCGAGGAGCAATGGGAAGAACTGCCCCCTCATTTCGTCACCAGTTCCCAGAACAAACTGGGGCGCGACGAACTGCTCGACTACATCGACGGAATCAACCGCTCCATGAGCCTCTGAGGGCATCCCCTCTCGCCCGCCATATTCATCTTTCTATTCATGAGATGTGTCTTTCCTTAGAAAGACAAACTGTAGTGTACTGGTTTTGGTTGACTACTTGTTTGTCTAAACCCTAAGATTAGTTGACTCGGTTAAACGTTAAAACTTTTTTTAGTTGACTGTTGTTTTCACCCCCACACCTCCATCACTCTACATAACTTACTTTAAACAAGCATCTTACAATAGGGAGGTGTTGTTTCAACACCTCCCTAACACCTCCCTAACACCTCCCTCTCATGGTAAGCCAAAGGTACCACCTTTTTTCCCATACTTCTGTCATCGGAAAGCCAAGGAGGTCTTAGGGAAGTGTCAGGGAGGTCTTAGGGAGGTCTTAAAAATAGACTCCCTCCACATAATATTTTTATATCCAGCTACTTGCAATGCATCAAGGGAATCTCGCGAGAAAAAAAGAAAATCATGTAAAAATCGAAATGAATGCGTCCGACAACAATCTGCTTGCTGCCGCATCGGCTCCTGCTTGCTGCCGCATCGGCTTCTGCTTGCTGCCGCATCGGCTTCTGCTTGCTGTCGTTCCGTCCCTTTCTGCGGTTTCTGTGATTTCTGCGTGACGATTTAAAACTCGTCGGTATTGTCCCGCAGAAAGAAAAGAAAGAAAGGAAAATGCTTTTGACAAGGGAAAAATGTAGGCAAAACCTACACCTTTTGCCTTGCTTACACCAGAACTTACACCCATGCAGTATTCAGTCATTCAGTCGATTAATATGAACGGGTGTAGGTTCCGCAGTTTTTTTGAGGAAAAACTCTTAGTGTGCGCGCACGCGCGAGAGAGAATATCAAGGTAATAGGTAATAGCGTTACCCGCAAAAAAAAATCCTTTCCGCTTTGCTCCTACAGAAATTCTTTGTACTTTTGCAATGCAAGAACGTTAGAAGGCTGGTTTTGACAATGAAAACGAAACGAGAATGTATAGAAATCCTAAAGAGTCATGCTGATGAACTGCAGAAGCACTTCGGCATAACTTCTATGCGCCTCTATTTCCTTGTTCATCTTTATGAATTGATTCCGTTTGACAACTAATCATACATTATTCACCAACAAATATGATTTGCCTATGACAAAATAAACAAAAGATTAGACATATAGACAAAGCGTCCGCTTAGATCTTGTTTACTGAAAATCGCCAATATAATAAGTAAGCACCAAGAGAAGAAGATAGGATGCTCACGTCGATTCGGCGTGGGCTTTTACTCGTTGATGGTGCAATGGTGTTTGGCGATACCTCAGTAAACGTAGACGATGAAGTCCACGTTTTTTTTGTGTGTAAACAGATAACATAACAAACAACTAAACATTATTAATTATGAGAACAACAAACATTAAATCTTTACTGGCATCGCTGGTGGCGATGCTTGTTACGCTTCCTGTATGGAGCGCAGACGGAGATGTGTTTACGGCCAACACCGTAGAAGATTTGACCATGACCTTCAAGGTAATCAGTGAGAGCGAGAAGACGTGTCAGGTGGGAACTGGCACGGAAACCTGCATTCCGCAAGAATATAGTGGTGCTGTCACTATTCCATCTACAGCGAACGGATATACGGTAAAAGCTATTGCAGACATTGCATTTAATATGTGCAGTCTAACCTCTGTGACCATACCTTCGGGCGTGGAATACATCGGCAATTGTGCGTTTCGCCTTGTTCAGTTCAGCTCTATCGCAATACCAGAAAGCGTGAAGATAATCGAAGACGGAGCATTCTATGAAGCTTACGGACTAACTTCCATTACCTTCTCTGAAGGTCTGATTTCCATTGGAGTGCATGCCTTCGTGAGATGCGAATTAACTTCCATCATAATTCCGAAAAGCGTAACAAACATTGGAGATGGCGCCTTCGAAAACTGTCCCGCTCTGTCAATCAGTGTCGCAGAAGGAAACACAGTTTATGACTCACGTAATGATTGCAATGCTATTATCGAGACTGCAACAAATCGCCTTATTAAAGGGTGCAAAAATACAATAATTCCAGATGGCGTGAAGATTATTGGTGGTAAAGCTTTTTCAGAATGGTATTGTCCAAACCCTCTTCTCTCCATTGTCATACCCGAAAGTGTAGAATGCATCGAGGATGGCGCATTCACTGGGTGCGAGGATTTGGCTTCTGTGACTTTGAATGAAGGATTGAAGAGTATTGGATCTCAGGCTTTTTGCAATTGTTCAAGTCTTACCTCTATCAACATCCCCTCTAGTGTGAATGAGATTAAAGATGTTTTCCCTGGTTGTATAGGATTGACATCTATTACGGTAGAGAGAGGCAATGCAGTTTATGATTCCAGAAACAATTGTAATGCCATTATTGAAACAGCGAGCAATACCCTGGTTCAGGGCTGTAAGGGATCTACAATCCCCGATGGAGTAAAGACTATCGGCGCTGGGGCTTTTTCCGGTATACCTTTAGGTACACTTACCTTACCTTCAAGTGTCGAAACTATTGGTGAAGGAGCATTCGCTTGCACTGATTTAACATCTGTTAACATTCCTGAAGGCGTGACAAGCATCGAGGTTAATGCGTTCGCCCATTGCTTGAACCTTACCTCAGTAATCATTCCCTCTACCGTGAACGATATCCCAAATACTATTTTCCCAGAATGTCCAGGATTGACATCTATTACGGTAGAGAGTGGCAATCCAGTTTATGATTCAAGGGACAATTGCAATGCCATTATTGAAACAGCGAGCAATACCCTGATTCAGGGCTGTAAGGAATCTGTAATCCCCGAAGGTGTGACAAGCATCGGAGGCGGCGCGTTCTATGGCTGTGAGAGCCTTACCTCCGTAACCATTCCCTCGAGCGTGACAAGCATCGGAGAGGGTGCGTTCTCTAGATGCTCGAATCTCTCTTCTGTAACGGTGGAGAATCCCACTCCAGTCGAGATAATATCATCCGAAACCTTCTCCAACTGCGCCAATGCTACACTCTATGTCCCCGCTGGGAGCAAGGCGGCTTACGAGAGAGCGGAGTGTTGGAAAGACTTCAAGGAGATTGTAGAGTTTGTTAATCCCAATGTGGTGAATGTCGGCAGTTCGGGTCTTGCCACCTTCAGCTCCCCCAATGCGTTGGACTTCTCGGGCGTGTCGGGAATTAAGGCTTATATTGCCAGCGG
>JAILBW010000184.1 GCA_024680695.1 Bacteroidaceae bacterium | reverse complement strand
AGTTGTGTCGTCTGCGAACCGAAGTCCAGGATGATAATCTTCTGTTGCTGCATATATATAATATATATAATAATGTATAGGGAGGCAGTCAGCATGGGGCGCTCGGACAGCAGCCTCCGGACGTGCTTTCAGGGGGCTGCGGGGCGCGAATGCTGCCATGCGGCAGTACACTCTTTTGCAAATTTGCGTGCAAAGTTACGAATAAGCGGACGAAAAACAAAACAAATCGCCGTTTTTGTTTGGATATTACATGGTTTGCACCGTTTTTGCATGCTCTCGGTGCAAAACGGCGGAGAAGCTTTCTTTTTATTGTCGGATGTTTTGCCTCGTATTGAAATAATCGCTACCTTTGCATCTGAGACGAACCAACTAATGCAAAACGACGATGAAGAAAACCCTGTTTGCAGCCCTGCTGCTTATGCTGAGCCTGCCTTCTGTGGCGGGACGTATCGTGACGGACACGGTGAAGAGCCAGATTCTCTCAGCCGACGTGCCCCTGAATGTCTATCTGCCCGACGGATTCAACAAGTCCGACCGGCTCTATCCCATCATCTATCTGCTCCACGGCCTGAGCGACGACTTTCGGGCCTGGCGTGACCGAGGGCAGATGCAGACCGTAGTGGACGAACTCATCGGCACGGGCGAGTGCGTCCCCGTCGTGATTGTCATGCCCAATGCGGGCGGTCCGGACACCCACAACACGTGGAACGGCTACTTCAACATGCCGGGCTGGTCGTACGAGGACTTCTTCTTCCAGGAGTTCCTGCCAGCGGTCGAGAAGAAGTACCGAGCCGTGGGCGACAAGGAGCACCGTGCCGCGATGGGTCTCTCGATGGGCGGCGGCGGCAGCACAGTCTATTGCCAGCGGCATCCCGACATGTTCTCCTCCTGCTACGCCATGAGCCCCTGGCTCGACAACGAAAACAACAATGTGGGCGCAGGCGGCGAGAAAGACAAGCTCTACTATGTCTGCGAGGCCGTGAAGGAGCACAGCGCCCTGCGCTTCGTGGAGCAAGCCGACGATGCCACGAAGGAGAAGCTGCGCACCGTCAAATGGTTCTTCGACTGCGGCGACGATGACTTCCTCTTCGACCAGAGCGTGCGCATGCACCAGCTGATGCGAGCAGCCCGTATCCACGATGAACTGCGCATCCGCAACGGCGTGCACAACTGGGAGTACTGGCACCTGGCACTGCGCCTGGCGCTGCCCTTCGCCTCACGAAACTTTGAATAGTAAAAGCCTCTCCCCGACCCTCTCCCTAAAGGAGAGGGAGAAGGATTAGAGGAGGTTGGCTAAGGGGAACTATAGGAACTATAAGAACTATAAGAACTATAGGAACTATAAGAACTATAGGACCTATAAGGAATCCTCCAGGAGGAGATTCAGAGGAGGCTAAACGATGGCAATATTCTACACAAAAGGGGAGGAGGCGCTGAATGCCTGGTCGCACGGTGCCGGGGCACTGATGGCTATTGTCGTCGGTGTGCTGATGCTTGTCGTCTGCGGCCTCCACGCCGACGGATGGGCCAGTTTCGGCGTCTCGCTATACCTGTTCGGGATGCTCTCCTCGTATGTTGCCTCTACCCTCTATCATGCCTGGCCAGCCACCCACCGGGGAAAGGAAGTGCTGCGCCGATGGGACCATGCAGCCATCTACTGGCACATTGCCGGCAGTTACTCGCCGCTCACGCTCATCGCCCTGTGGAACGAGGGGGCTTGGGGTGTGGGACTTTTTATCTTCGTTTGGGTGTGTGCGCTGGTTGGCACGGTGGCCAGTTTCCGCCATCTGCGGGAGCACAGCAATGCCGAGACCATCTGCTTCGTCCTCATGGGGCTGAGCGCACTGGTGGCCTTCAAACCACTCCTGAACAGCATCGGCACTCTCTCGATGAGCTGGATTGTAGCCGAGGGCGTTTGCTACATCACTGGAGCCGTCTTCTACTCCCTGCATCGCCGCCGCTACATGCACAGCCTGTTCCACTTCTTCGTGCTGGCCGGTTCGGTGTGCCACATCATCGCCGTCTGGCGAGTGCTGATAATGTACCTCTCGGAGGGTTAAGGCCCAAACTGACGATTCGTTTCCATGCTCTCCTATTTGATGACGGTTTTCCTTCCATTATTAATATACATTCCGCGTTGTGTCGGCTTTCCGCCGAGCTTGCGTCCGTCGACGGAGTACCAGTATTTTGAAACTCGCAGGCGAAACTTGCATTATTTTTTTGTTTTTCCGAAAAATATTTTGGTAATTCTAAAAGAAAACTGCTATCTTTGCCCCCAAATCAAGTGTATTATGAGAAAAATCGCCAAAAGCACATTGGTCGAATACTATACCAAGAATCCTCTGTCAAAGACTGCACTGGAAGAATGATACGAAAAAACGAAGAATTCTGAATGGACTTGCTTCGCTGATATGAAGAACACATTTAATAGTGTCGATGCCGTGGGCAATCAGCGATATGTGTTTAACATCAAGGGCAACGATTTCCGTTTGGTCGTGTTGATACTCTTTACCCCGAAAACGGTATATATTCGTTTCGTGGGTACACATAAGGAATATGATGCATTAAAAGATATTAACAATATTTAGAGGTATGGCAGAGATTAAGAGCGAAGCTGCTTACAGAGCAGCAATGCACCGGATTGAGGAACTGCTTCCACTGGTAAACGACAACACGCCTGCAGATGACCCGAACTATCTGGAACTGGACATGATCTCGGATCTGGTGGAGGAATATGAGGATGCGCATTACCCCATCAGTAAACCCACACTCATAGAGGTCATAAAACTGAGACTTTACGAGATGGGGATCACTCAATCGAAACTGGCGGAGATACTCGGATTGAGCAATGCGCGCGTTAGTGAGATATTGAACGGCAAGAGCGAGCCTTCATTGAAAATCGGGCGTGAATTGAGCCGAAAGCTGAACATCGATCCCGCAGTGGTACTTGGGGTATAGAAACACGAATGGACATTAATAAATATTTATGAAGAATTCGTGGGCATTTGCGGATATTAGCGTTAAAAGAAAAACACGAATTTCCATGAATGGCCACGAATGGACATTAATAATCGTTCATGTCCGGGAGAAAAGCACCGAAAGTGCGACGGCCCGCGGGGGAAGATGCGACGGCCCGCGGGAGGCGATGCGACGGCCCGCGGGGGAAGGTGCGGCAGCAAGCAGGAGGCAGTGTTTCGTCGAATAACTGCCGTTCGGGGGAGAAGCTGCCACGGGGGCGGTGAGAAATTCTTTACACACCGCCATTTTCCGGACATTTTTTCGCCCGAATCAATACCAGAGGGGTACTTTTCATTTTGGGGGTTTAATGAATCGATTTTGCGTTTTTCGCGTCAGAAAAAGGGGGATTTTGCCCTCTTTGGAGTGGTAAAATGCCGTTTTTGGAAAAAAAGCCCAAAATTCGAAGTCGTGGTTTTTGGACCACCAACGAAAGCAAGAAGGCTTTTTCGTTGCAATTATTTTTGTTTTTGACGCAAAAAAGCGGTTTTTGGTACATAATTTGGGGGGCTTTTTGGGGCCGTTGGGGGGCGAAAGACATTCCTCCCGCGGCTTTCCGCCATTTGGCAGATTCCACACAATTGCCTGATTGACTACCACTTGCACAATGCCTGCAGACCCCGAATTTTTGCATTTTGCATTTTGCATTTGCCGAAAAAGTGAAAATGTCGGGACCAAAACCCTATATATATATAATTATTAATAATTATATATATATAGGGTTTGCCCCACCCCACAAAATTTTCCAAATGCAAAATGCAAAATGCAAAATCCTTCGTATCTCGCTGAACTGGTGCGTATTGCGCAGATTGCACCATTCGTCTCGAAAAGTCTGGCTTTGTGTCCCTCGTCTTGCCACCCGTCCTGCCTCCATCTGCGATAATTATTTACAGCGTGTTATTATTGTGCAGCAGGACGCCGGACTATATTCTGCCACCCCTTCTGGGCTTTCCATCGTGCCCTGTCACCGCGACTCGTCGAGGGCCGGGAGCAGGTGCTCCCAGATCAGCTCGAGCGAGGCCCACATATTGCCGAGCATGGCGGTGTTGATGACAACCGCATCCTGGTCGGGGAGGACGATGATGTACTGCCCGCTGGCTCCGTCGGCACGGAAGGCATTGTGACGGCATCGCCACATCTGGAAGCCATAGCCGTTCACCCAGTCGTTGTTGTCGGGGGTGAGTCCGCGCTTCTCGGCGTCGGCGGGCTTCATTCCGGCAGGCGTACAGTCCACTTGCTTGCTGCTGGCCTGCTCCACCCATTCGGCGGGAATCAGCTGTCGGCCCTCCCACTTGCCTTTCTGCAGGAGCAATTGGCCCATCTTTGCCAGGTCTTCGCTCTTCAGATAGAGGCCCCAACCGCCGCAGCAGATGCCCTGTGGACTCTGCTCCCAACGCATTCCCTTGATGCCGAGAGGCGCAAAGAGGCGGGGCGTAAGATAGTCGAGGACGGTATGCCCCGTCACCTTCTGCACGATGGCCGAAAGGACGTAGGTGCCCAGACTGTTGTAGCAGAAGCGAGTGCCCGGCTCATGAAGGATGGGATAGGCCAGGAAGCGCTCCACCCAGTCGTCGTCGCCGTTGCGGATGCTGCCTGTGGGGTCGGTGTCGTGGCCGCAGCTCATGGTGAGCAGGTGGCGCACCGTCATCCGCCGGAGCTTGTCGGAGGGTTCGGCCGGTAGCTTGTCGGGGAAGAAGGAGATGACCTTGTCGTCGAGATGCAGCAGCCCCTCGCCGACGGCCAGTCCCACGGCGGTGGAGGTGAACGTCTTGCTCACGCTGTTCAGGATGTGCTGCTCGCCCGGCGAACCGCCGTTGAGCCAGTGCTCGGCCAGTACCTTGCCATGCTGCATGACGATGACGCTGTGGAGGTTCAGCTTCTCACGGTCTATGGCCTGAAAATAGGCCGAGAAGGCAGACTTCATCTTCGGGCTTGCCTCGGCATGGGGCAGCGAGGAGCGGTAGTCGGCGGGAAAGTCCACCAGATAGGTGCGGTTGTCGCGGAAGGTGCTGTAGGTGCTGCGGACAAGGTTGTTCACCACGAAGCCAAATCCCTTCTTGGGCTGGTTGGAGAGGCAGTTGTTGCAGATATGGCGGAGGCGGATGCCGCTGTTGTCGGGCACCTCGACGCTGCTCTCGATGCGGATGTCGTTGTGGAGCACATCGTAGATGCCGAAAGCAGTGGCAAAGTGGTTTTGGACATGGTCGGCCACCTTATAGGCCGCATAGCCGTCACGCTTTCCCTGCTCGCTCATGTAGGCAGCCTGGTTTGGGGCATCGTAGGGCGTCTCGCACTGGTAGAAGTAGGTGCGTCCGTGTTCACCGTTCCACAGGGTCTGATACTCCTGGAAATGCTCGTTGAAGAGGCCGTAGATGGTGACGTAGTCGCCGTTCACCACAAGTCCGTTGGGCGAGGTATTGACGTTCCATCCCACACTGCCGCGCACCCCATGGTCGGCTCGCCATATCCAGAAGTGGTCGCCGATGACATCGTTCGCGTTGAGGACAACCGTCTGATCGACATGGACGGGAGCAGGACGGAAGCCGCCCACACGGAAGAAGAGGTCGGCAAGGAGGATGGGATTGTCGGTGTGGCGCACATCAGAATGCGACTGTCCCACACAGAGGAGGGAACGCGAGGAGTAGTGGGCATCGAACATCAGCGAGGCGACGCTGACACCATCCACATCGTCGACCAGGATGGCCGTCTCGGGGTTCTGCTCGCCAGGTATCAGCGTAGCGATGCCCAGGCCGAGGACAATGGTGCCGGGGCGGGTGATGCGCAACGGTTCCTCGAGAGTGAACATACCGGGAGTGAAGAGGAGGTGCTTGCCACGGGCGAGCTGTCGGTTCATCTCGCGGGCCGAAGTGCCCTCCTTGACCACGAAGAAATCCTTCTTCACGTCGAACACATCGCCTTCGCCCATATCATCGCGAGTATAGGAGAGGCCCTTGCAGTCGCGCCGCAGGGCTGGGCGGAACACCTTGTAACGCCCGTTCTTGTCCACAAAGAGGAAGGGCTTCTCGCGGATGACGGGAGTGGTGGGAATGAAGGTGACATTGCCGCCCTCGTCCCAGTTGTCGCGGTAGGTGGAACGGTCAGCATCGGGGCCCAGCTCTACGCCTTGGAAACAGTAGTTATACTTCACCTCCTTGAATTCTCCCCGGCCTTTGTTCAACACGGAGTTCCTGTAGTACCATTGCTGCTGGTGATCACTGCCAGCCGGTGCCACGAAGTAGCAGTCGGCAGCATAGCCTCCGCTCACCCACCCCCTGCGCCATTGAGTACGCAGCGTGCGCTCGCTGTAGATACGGCGCATGGGGGCAGCCTGAGATACGGCCCACTTGAAGGTTTCGTCCTCGTCGTAAGTTTCCGGACCGATGACCGAGAGGTTCTCCAAGGAGCGCCAGAAGGTGCAGGTGCCGTTGTCGTTGCCCAACGGGGCAGGCGTATGGACATTGCTGACCTTCACCTCGTAGGGTGTGCGGCCGAGGCCTGCCATCTGCATGTAGTAGGGCACACGGAGCAGTCCGGCCTGACGGTAGTCGCCAGGCAGGAAGAGTACGGCATAGCGCTGGGGCGAGAACTGGTCGTGGAACATTTTCTCGTGAAGCGCATTTACCTCTTGCCCGATGGCAGACATGTCGTCCTGCGGACCATAGATGAAGACATTGGGGCCGAAAAGCTTTTCGTGCTTCGAGGCCGCCGACAACGGTTGGCTCGCTGTGCCGGCAAATGTGAGGCACAGAAGGATGTGAAACAGTGTCCTTTTCATAGGAGAAAATAATAAAACTGCTAATACCATATCAGTAAGCTACGTCCGCTTGGGGCAGCCCACATTATCCTTTATGATGAAGTCCTCGCCATGCTCGCCCAGGTCGACGGTCATCTCGTCCATATAGCCGTTCCATAGCGTGTTGCCCATGATGACGGAATGGGAGAGCTTCCTCAGCATGAAGCCCACCTGGGGCGTGAACTTGCCCTGCCCGCCATCGTCCTGTCCGGCCAGACAGGCGTTGCCCGTCATCGTGAGTCCGTGACAGTCCTCCAGTCTCACCTGACACGAACGCTCGCCCTCGGAGAGATAGCTGGAGTCTTTTCCGCATCGGCGGAAGACATTGCCAGTGACGGCTACAGCACTGGCCTTCAATGCGTAAAGTCCGGCCCCATGATTGCGGTCGAAGGAATTGCCGGTTACGTTCCAGTCGTCTCCGTTTTGGATAAAGAGCCCATAGCCGCGGTTCCACTCCACACGGTTGGCAGTGAACATCACCGTGGCCCCCACCTCTTCGCAGCCAAAGCCGTTGCCACCGTTGCCGGAGAACTGGTTGTCCGTCACAAAGCCGTCCCACCCCATCAGCCGGATGCCGTCGCCACGATTCGCCATGCACTGGCTGTGGCGCACGATGAAGAGCCACACTCGGCGGAAGTAGATGCCGTGGCCGGAGAAGTTCATCACCTTCGTGTCGTCAATCACTATGGTGTCCTCCTTGGGGCTCCACGCCTCCGTATTGTTGAGGAAGATGCCATGGATTGGTTTCTCGGCGTCGGGAATGCCGCAGAGAACGAGTCCGCGCACCCTTGCCGCATAGGCGCCAGTGATGTCCAACAGGCAAGTGGCATCCTTGCTGTCCAGCTCCAGTACGGCGCCCACCTTCTCGCAATGGTAAATCCATACGGGGTCGGCCAGCAGGGTGACGTATGGGGGCACCTTCAGGGAATGGCAACGATAGACGCCTGCTGGGAACCACACTGTGCCGTTCACCTTTCCAGCCTCGTCCAACGCCTTTTGGATGGCTTCGGTATCAGAGGTTTTACCATCTCCCTTGGCACCAAAATCAAGGACATTGAACCGTGTGTCGGAGGTCTGCTCCGGAGCCGG
>JAILBW010000177.1 GCA_024680695.1 Bacteroidaceae bacterium | reverse complement strand
AGGCAACACCTAAACCGCTCCCGTGGCATGGTGAAGAAATAGTCCAGACTACAACATCTCTCTGAGATGGCTTGTGTGAAAGCAAGAGTAGTAAGAAAATCCCTTGGCCAGTGATGGCCGTACGGGTTCGATTCCCGTTCCGGGCACTTTTGATAAAAATCAAAAGAAAAGCGAAAGCCGACATAGCGCAATAAGTATCACCAACTTACGCTTGTCGGCCTTTTTTGTTGTCTTTTTGAACTACGACTTTTAGCGCTTGAGCTTTTCAACTTTTTACTCCCCTTTATCACCCTGAGGAGCTTTTCTCCCGTCTATTTCAATTCGGGCGGATTGGGCAGGATGTAAGGTTCGTTGTACTTCTGGTTATCTGGTGCATCGGACTTCCCAACGCCTTGCTCCATGAGCTGTTTCAGTTCGGGGAAGTAGGTGCGATAGATAACCCGAGGCAACACATCATGACGCTTGCAAAGACTGGCCGCCATACCCACCACTTCGCCCATCATGCCCGTGGTTCGCATCACGCGGATACTGCCGTGAACCACATGCGAGACACTGATGCACCGTCCGGCCATGAAGAGGTTGTCCACATTCCTCGAATATAGGCAGCGGTAAGGGATAGGATAAGGATGGATGTTGGTGTTCTTGTTGATGGTCTTGAACTCTTGCCCAGGGAAGAACTGCGTGTTCTTGGGGTCGGGATAGTGCAGGTCCATCGGCCAGCTCATGGCGGCTGTACCGTCCTCGTGGAGCACATAGTGCGTCACGTCGTCCTGCTTTAGGATGTAGTCGCCCATAAGGCGTCGGCTCTCGCGCTTGCCTGCCATATAAGCCACCCAACCCAAGCTTCGTGTACGATAGCCGAGCGAATCGGGCATATGGTGCTTCAGGTAGCTCCAGTTCGCATAGATGACGAGCATTCCATAGTCGCGCACGCGTTCGAACTGACGCGTCTTGTCCGTCGTCATGCCGGTTTCCCACGTCCACTCTCCCATCTTCACGCGTTGGCAGGATGCGTCGGTGAAGTGCATGCCGTAGTCGAACTCAGGAAAAGCGGACGGCTTCCCGTCCTCGACGGAATACCACATTACCGAGGCTCCAAGCGTATATGAATCAGCCACTTCTGGCGCACGCGATTCGTGGAACTCATCCCTTGCCTCGCGCCCCATCCGATAGTCGGCTCCTGCCAGGTAGCCCACCGTTCCGTCGCCCGTACAGTCGCAGAAGAGCGGTGCTTCGAGGCGTATCTCTTCGCCCGTCTCGATATGTTGCGCCGTCACAGAACGTATCTGTTCGTCGGCCTTATCGACCCTATTGATGTGGTAGTTCAAGAAGAGCGTAATGCGCGGCTCGCTTTTCACGAAATCCAGTTTGCGCTCGTCCTCGTAGTATTCTGCCGGTTGGGCATTGCCACCCTTGCGGGGATTGAATTCTTTCTGCAGGTCGCCCAGCTTCTTGTAGGGTCCCACACCAATGCGGCCACTGGTGTGGACGCGTATCTCGGAACTGTTGTTGCCGCCCAAAACGGGCCTGTCGTTCACCAGAGCGACGTTCAGTCCCAGGCGTGCTGCCGAGGCTGCCGCACTGATTCCGGCTGTACCTGCGCCACACACCACGAGGTCGAACGTGCCACGCAGCGGAGCCTCATCCGTCAGGCCCAACATACTTCGGCGAAAAGTCGTCAGCGCTTTCTCCTCGGCAGGTGGCACATCTGTGGCATCGGTCGTCAGGTAGATGGCATCCACGCGCCCGTCGAACCCCGTCAGGTCGTGCAGAGAGAGACGCACCTCGCCCTTGTTGACCTTCACGCGACCTGCTTCCTGCCACATCCATTCCCTTCCGTTGGCACCCAGCGGCTTGCGCGTTGTCTTCTTGCCATCGACAAACAGCCAGAACTTGCCCGGCCCCTCGCCGTCCTGCCAGGGCGATGTCCAGTTGAAGGTACGCACGAACATGTAATATGTGCCTTTGACAGGCAGTCGCAACGTGGTCTCAGCATCAGCCACTGGTACTCCCAGGCCATGCGCCAGCAGGTAGGGCGATCCCATCTCGTCCATGAACTGCTGGTCCACCACCCATCCGCCTTTCTCTGTGAAAGCTTCGGCCTCCACCCACAGGCGCTCAGCCCGCTGGGGTAGCGTGCCTGCCATCGCAAGCAACGTAGCAAGGAACACTTTTCGCATCATATCGTTATGCATAAAACATTTTCATAAGTCGTAAAACTCTTTCAAACAGCCTAACGGATCACCCTCTTTTTTGTGTTTCGACAGGTCATCCACTGTAGGGGCATTTCAAACGCCACCTGCATCGTTTTAATTTCAGCGTGCGGCATTTGAAACCACCCTACACAAAGTCTGAATTTTTAGCCTCGATCAGTCTTCACCGGCGCAGTAGGCTTCGATGCCGGAGATGCAGAGGGGGCCGCGGCCGTCGAAGAAGCTGATGCGGAGGGCTGATGCCTCGATGGTGGCGAAGCGCAGGATGCGTTTGTAGCCGATGTTGCCGAAGGGCTCGCCCGGGTCGATTTGTGTCCACTTGCCGTCCACGAGTGCTTCTGCCTCGAACCGTCCTACCCTTTGTCCTAAAGGAATGTATTCCTGCAAGAGGAGACGGTTCACTCGGGTGGGCTTGCGGAAGGTGAAGGTGACGGAGCCGGTGGTCGTGCCGTCGGGCGTTGCCCAA
>JAILBW010000132.1 GCA_024680695.1 Bacteroidaceae bacterium | reverse complement strand
GTAGAAAGAAGGAAATCTGTTTCATGTTAAAAAGAGTTCAAGGGTTCAAGAGTTCAAGGGTTCAAGTTCAAGAGTTCAAAGTCTCAGTGAGGCTGGCAAATCGTTCGGCCCGGGCAAGGTCTTCGGGTGTGTCGATGCCTATGGTCTCGACATCGGTGAGGCCGACGCGGATGACAAACCCGTTCTCGAGCCAGCGCAACTGCTCCAGCGACTCGGCCTGTTCGAGCCGACCGGGAGGAAGGGCGGTGATGGCGCGGAGCACCGGTGCGCGATAGGCGTAGAGGCCGATGTGCTTGTAGAATGTATGGTGCGAAAGCCATTGCTCAGGCTCGATGCCACGAAGATAGGGCACAACGCTGCGGCTGAAATAGAGGGCATGCATCTGACCATCGACGACGACCTTCGGGCTGTTGGGATTGCGAAGTGCGTCGAGTCCGTCGTCGGGCCGGAATGGCTTGACGAGCGTGGCAATCTGGGTGGAATCGTCGGCAAAGCAGTCGCAGACAGCGCGGAGCTGCGAGGGGTGGATGAAGGGTTCGTCGCCCTGGATGTTCACGACGACATCGGCATCGCTGCCCACCCGCTGATAGGCTTCGTAGCAACGGTCGGTGCCGCTGCGATGGGAGGTGCTGGTCATGACAGCCTGGCCGCCAAAGGCTTCGACGGCCTGCAGGATGCGTTCGTCGTCGGTGCAGACGTAGGCTTCGTCGAGGCAGGCGGCAACGGTTTCATACACCCATTGTATAACTGGCTTGCCACGCAGGATGGCAAGGGGTTTGCCAGGAAATCGCGTACTGGCATAGCGAGCTGGAATCAGTCCGAGGTAGTGCATGGGGTCAAGGGTTCAAGAGTTCAAGGGTTCAAGAGTTCAAAAGTTCAAGGTTCAAAGTTGGCCTCTCCCCAACGCTCTCCTAAAGAGAGGGAGCTGGATGCTGAGGGGAAGGTAAGTATCTCCCTTTGGGGGAAATGCCCGTTGGTAGCGGAGCATTTGGGGCAACGCAAGTCGGGCGTCAGCGTTGGGGAGCGAAGCGACGGAGGGACGCTTTGCCGACGGAGGGCAAGGATTTAAGGGAGGCTGTTCAGTTCGCCATCTCATCGAGTCCCATCACCTCAATCTCGTCGCCTCCTTGCATGTCGTAGGTGTCCTTGCAGGGGTCGAAGCCAGGCGGGATGTCGAAAGTCTCGTCGGGGCTGTAGCCGAGCTGGGCGTCGGCATACACCTTCTGCAGAAAATAGGCCGAAATGGGGAGCGCCGCGTTGGCACCCTGGCCGAGCGCCATGCTGTTGAAATGGACGTCGCGTTCGTCGCCACCCACCCAAGCGCCGAAGCTCAGACTGGGCGTATAGCCTATGAACCAGCCATCGGAGTTGTCGTTCGTAGTGCCCGTCTTGCCCGCCATCTGCGCCTTGATGCCATAGCGGAAACGCATGCGGCTGCCCGTGCCGCCATCGATAACGCCGCGCATCATGGAGAGCATCTTGTAGGATGCCTCCTCGGAGATCGTATCGAACATTCGGGCCGAGAACTCGGCAATGATGTTCCCGTCGTTGTCCTCGATACGGGTGACGAACAGAGGACTGCGCCGCACTCCCTTGCAGGAGAAGGCGGTGTAGGCGGAAACCATCTCGGCCACGGAGATATCGCACGAACCCAGACAGAGCGAGAGTGCAGGGAAGATGTCGCGGTTGAGCACACCGAAGTTGTGGATGAGCCGGACGAGGGCTGCAGGCGAGAGCTGGTTCATGAGCCAGGCGGAAATCCAGTTGTTGCTCTGGGCGAGACCCCAGCTGAGGGTGACCATCTCGCCGTAGCGGTTGCGGCTACCGTTGCGCGGTGTCCAGGCCTTGCCGTCCTCGGTGTAGTAGGTCTGTGCCACGTTGGGTGCCACATCGCAGGGCGTCCATCCGTTCTCCATGGCCAGTGTATAGAGATAGGGCTTGATGGTGGAGCCCACCTGCCGGCGGCCTTGGGTGCACATATCGTACTGGAAATGGCTGTAGTCGATGCCGCCGACGTAGGCCTTTACATGACCCGTCTCGTTCTCCATGCACATAAAGCCGGTGTGGAGAAACGACTTGTAGTACTTGATGCTGTCCATCGGCGACATTACGGTGTCGATGTCGCCGGCAGGCGTATAAACCGACATCTCGATGGGCGTATTGAAGGCATCGTCGATTTCGGCATCCGAGAAGCCCTGCTTCTTCATCTGAGTGTAGCGCTCGCTCTGCCGCTTGGCGCGCCGCAGGTTGTTCTGCGCATCGGTGGCCGAAACGGCAGCTGCGTAAGGTGCATTCTTGTTGCGCGCAAGTTCCTTCTCGAAGGCTGGCTGCAGTTCGCCGACAACATGCTGTTCGACGGCTTCCTCGGCGTAGGCCTGCATGCGGCTGTCGAGCGTGGTGTATATCTTCAGGCCGTCGAGGTAGATGTTATAGGGTTTGCCCTCGCGGTTCAGGTTCTTGTTGCACCATCCGTAGAGGGGGTCTTCCTTCCATGCCAACGAGTCCTCGTAGTATTTCTGCCCCTGCCAGCTGGCATAGTTGCTGCGTTTGGGCTCCTTGGCCATCAGAACCTGACGCAGGTACTCGCGCAGATAGGTGGCAATGCCCTCCTTGTGGTCCACTCGGTGGAAGTTGAGTGTGATGGGCTGCAGCGAAAGCTCGTCGGCCTCAGCGCGAGTGATGTAGGATGCCTTGCTCATCTGCTGCAGGACGATGTTGCGCCGTTCGGCACAACGTTCGGGAAAGCGCACCGGGTTGAAAAAGCTGGGATTCTTGCACATACCGATGAGTGTGGCAGCCTCGAGGAGCGTCAGCTCGCGCGGCTCCTTGCCGAAGTAGGTTTTGGCCGCCGTCTTGATGCCCACAGCGTTGTGCAGGAAGTCGAACTTGTTCAGGTAGAGGGTGATGATTTCCTCCTTGGTATAGAAACGTTCCAGCTTCAGGGCGATGACCCATTCGATGGGTTTCTGGAAGAGGCGCTCTCGGGTGGTGGCTGCCTTCTCGGAATAGAGCTGCTTGGCCAACTGCTGAGTGATGGTGCTGCCGCCGCCGGCACTCTTTTGATGCATCAGTCCGCGCTTGATGATTGCACGGAAGAGGGCTATATAGTCGATGCCGCTATGGGTGTAGAAACGGGCATCCTCAGTAGCCACCAACGCCTGCACCAGATGAGGCGAAAGGTCGTCGTAGGAGACGAAGATGCGGTTCTCCTTGCTGTAGCTCCAAGTGCCGAGCAATTTGCCATCGGCCGAGAAAACCTGTGAGGCGAACTTGTTCACGGGATTCTCCAACTGCCGAAGCTCGGGCATATAGCCGATGTAGCCCTGGAAAATGGCATAGAATACGTAGGTCAGGGCACCGATGGAGAGGATGAGCAGTATCCACAAAGTCAATATAAATTTCTTCAACATAGTCTTTCCTGTAAGAATATAGCATGCTTTAGGCTGCAAAGGTACGAATAAGCGAGGGAAAAGCCAAAAGTTTTTTGGACTTTTCCGAGCGAAAGTACTTTTGAAATGCACCCCTAAAGTTAGACATAAAGCTTTTAGAGGTACATTATGAGTAGTTTTCATTCATTAAAAGAAAGATTAGAAACAGTATTAAAGGTAAAGTCTGGCGTACCCATCGTCCAGTTATGCAAAGACCTACACA
>JAILBW010000094.1 GCA_024680695.1 Bacteroidaceae bacterium | reverse complement strand
GGCTCCGGCCACCTGTATCTGTCCGCCGAAGAGGAGCAGTTTCTCGGTCAGCGTCGTCTTTCCGGCATCGGGGTGGGAGATGATGGCAAACGTCCTGCGTCTTTCTATCTCGGGATTCATATCTGGTGTTCTGAGTTTTTTGGTGTGTGTGCCTATGAATTGGTATCTTGTTCGTTGTACAGCTGGGCGAGCATCTCGAGCAGATGTGTGATGGGCTGCAGCGCCGTCTGCGTCTCGGCCGAGAGTTCGCGTCCCTGCATCCTGAGCACCGCGGCGCCATAGATGGCGTCCAGGCAGTTCTCTATCTCGCCCTTCTCCCTGTCGGCCCCGTGTGCCCGCAGTTCGACGATTGACGGCAGGGCCTTGTAGTAGGCCGCGCTGTAGAAGGGTTGCTTCGGGTCGCGCAGCAGTTCCTGATGGCGGTCGGCCAGCAGGAGGATCGTGTTCCTCACCACCTGCACGTGGCCCGTCTCCGTGCATCCCTCCTCGCGCATCATGCGTGCCAGCCCAGCATACCACTCGACAGCCTCCTTCATCTGGTCGGCATCGTATCCGAAGCGCGGCAGGTACTCGGCCGCTATCCGGTCCACATCCAGATTGTAGGCGCGGATGATGTCCTCCACCTGGAACATGTAGACGACGTAGGCCGTCACGTTCTGCCGTCTCAGTTTCTTCGCCACTAACATTTCCTTCTCCTCCTATATATTATATAAGGTATAGGCAAAACTTGCCACGGCCGCCAGCATGACCACGATGCCGATCGCCTTGTTCAGCCGCACCACGCTGCTCAGCCGGAAGCGTGCCCTCACCCTGTCGATGGCGCCGGAGAGCGTGAACCACCACAGGATGGCGCCTGCCGCGATAGCTGCGAAGCCAAATATGTACTCGAGCTCATACTCTGGCTCGACAAATCCGACGCTGTCGAAGAGTACGATGAAGAGGACGATGATGAGCGGATTGCTGATGGCCACGAGGAAGCCCGTGAGCAGGTTACTCAGCAACGTGCCGCGTCCGTGGCCCGGCGCAGCCATCTCATGCGGCCGAGCCTTGTAGGTGTACAGTCCGAAGAGGAAGAGCATGACGCTGCCGCCCAGCTTGATATAGTCCACGGCCGGCGAATTGCTATAGAACTCAATCACGGCATGCATGCCCACGGCGGCAATGAGGGCATAGAGGATATCGCTTACTACGGAGCCCAGGCCCGTGACGAAACCGTACCAGCGACCCTTGTTCAGCGTCCGCCTGACAGCCAACACGCCCACAGGGCCCATCGGCGCACTGGCAATGAGTCCTACAATCAGTCCTTTGGCCACGAGAGCCAGCGTATTTATCGGGTGCAGAAGCATAATGGACTGCAAATTTCGTGTTTTTTTTCGAGTTACGACACTTTTTTATGGAAAAAGTGTGGTTTTATGAAAGGAAATGCCTACCTTTGTAGAGAACATTTCCCTACAACAAACATTTTATCAACAAATCATGGAAAAGAAACCTTATGTAATCGGCTTGGACCTGGGTGGCACCAACTCTGTGTTCGGCATTGTGGACGGAAAGGCAAACGTAGTGGCCAGTGTATCGGTCAAGACCCGCGGTCACGGCACCGCCGTGCAGTATGTGAACAACTGCTGCGAAGCGCTGCACACCATCATCTCGCAGGTGGGTGGCATCGATAAGATTCAGGCAATGGGCATCGGTGCCCCTAACGGCAACTACTACTCGGGCAGCGTGGAGAACGCCCCCAACCTGGAGTGGCCGGGTATCATCCCCCTGGCCAAGATGTTCAGCGAGCGACTGGGCATTCCCGTGGCGCTGACCAACGACGCCAACGCCGCCGCCATCGGCGAAATGGCCTACGGCGTAGCCAAGGGCATGAAGAACTTCATCATGATTACGCTGGGCACCGGCGTGGGCAGCGGCATCGTAGTCAACGGCCAGCTGGTCTATGGCAGCGACGGATTTGCAGGCGAGCTCGGCCACGTAATCATCGACCGCAGCCATAGCGCCCGCGACTGCGGATGCGGCCGCAAGGGCTGTCTCGAGGCCTACTGCTCGGCCACCGGCATGGTGCGCACCGCACTGGAGTGGATGGCCATCCGCACCACCCCGTCGACCCTGCGCGAGATTCCCTTCGACAAGCTGGAGGCTAAGGACATCAGCATAGCTGCCGCTCAGGGCGACTTCATGGCCAAGGAGATCATGAACTACACGGGCGACCTGCTGGGCAAGGCCTGTGCCGACTTCTGCAACTTCAGCAGCCCCGAGGCATTCATCTTCTTCGGTGGACCGACGAAGGCCGGCGACCTGCTGATGAACCCCATCCGCAAGGCATACGACGAGAACGTCCTGATGAACTACAAGGGCAAGGCCAAGATCCTGCTCTCCGAGCTCGACGGCGCCAGCGCTGCCGTGCTGGGAGCCAGCGCACTGGGCTGGGAGCTCTGATAGACACACACGCCCTCTCGGCAACGCCCCTCGGCGACGCCAAGAGGCACAAAACTGCAAGGCGCAATTTGTATCTCAGCGACAAATTGCGCTTTTTTCGTCTCCCGATGTTAATTTATGCGACAAAAACTTTTGCAGAATGCTAAAAATACTTAACTTTGCCACATAAACATGACACAACGCACAAAAAATAAACCTTTTTATCCACAATCAAACACTGGCAATCTATGAAAACCAATGCCAAACTTCACTTATCCCTGGGCGTAGTCATCGCCTGCATGCTGCTCTCGGCCTGCGTGGACAAGAACTACGACATGGATGACATCGACTGGACGCTGGGAAGCAATGTCGACCTGAAACTTCCCTATTGCAGCACAGACAGCATCTACCTGCGCAACATCATGGACCTCAAGGACGACGGCGTCGTGCAGTACGTATGGAGCGATGCGCTGCAGGATTCATTCTTCTGCGTCAAGCAGAGCGGCAAGGCCAACGTGCAGCCCGTGAACGTCGAGCAGATCCGCATCAAGAAGCCCGCCATCGGCAACATCAACGCCACGGTGCCACTGCGCAATATTCTCAACCCCGCAGTGAAGCGCAAGCTGCCCATCAACATCACCGTTCCCGGCATGGGCAACGTATCCTTCAACGTCCCCGACAAGGAGTATTTCTATGAGATTCTGGAGAACTCGGCCGTCAACCACATCGAGGACAACGCCATGGCCACGAACATCAACCACGACGTGGTGAGCATCGAGAAGATCACTATCAAGGAGAACGTCGCCACGCTGCAGATGTCCGTCGTGGGCCTGCCATCCTTCGTCGATTACATCTTCCTGAACGACCTGACGATGGACATCCCACGCGGACTGGACATCGGCACGGTGACCTTCCAGGGTGCCACGCTGCCCCCCAGCCGCATCACCGGCAACCGCGTCAAGATCACCGAGGGCGAGACGAAGGTGAACGTCAAGGCAAAGCTCGTGCTCACCGTGAGCTTCATCGGCATCACCGAGGGCGAGGACTTCATCTTCGACGCTACCAACCACACGGCCAGCATCGAGGGCGGATTCTCCATCGGCGGCACGTTCGGCATCAAGACGGCCGACTTCAACGCCGTTGAAATCCAAAACGCCATCGCAGAGCTCAGCGACGCCGACATTCAGGACTGCTACATCAACACCAACATCGACAAGCTGATGCCCGAGAACATCAGCTTCACCGGCTCTGCAGCCTTCAGCGGCGACATCGAGGTGCAGTCCTTCACCGGCGACGTACACCACAAGGTGGAGGACATCGAGCCCATCATGCTCGACGACCTGCCCAACTTCCTCAACGACCCCGAAGTGGTGCTCGACCTCGACAATCCCGTCATCTTCCTGAAAGCCAAGAGCCAGATTCCCGCTACGGCCACCACGAGCATCACGGTGAAGAACGTGGAGCATAACGTCAGCGTCACGGCAACCGGCATCCAGGTGCAGGGCGGCTCCTACCCGAACGTCTTCTACATCGCCGACAAGCCCGTCACCGACCTCCCCGACGAATACAAGAACGCCAAGCGACTGACAATCACCGGCGGAAAGATCACCGACCTCATCCGCAGGATACCTCACCAGATCGACGTCGAGGTGGCCGACATCACCATGCACGCCGAGAACCTCAACGTGACGCAGGACTACGAGATCGACGTGGCCTACGAGGTGTATGCCCCCATCGCCTTCGGCAAGGACTTCCTGCTCGTCTATCGCGACACCGAGCGCGGCTGGGCCGAGGACATCGAGGACGTGGAGGACGTGGACTTCGGCTACCTGCAGCTTACGGCCAAGGCCTACAGCGACCTGTCCGCAGAGACCGAGCTCAGGCTCATCCCCATCGACAAGGAGGGTAACGCCATCCCGCAGCTCGACGTGAACACCATCAACGTACCCGCCAACGCCAACGGCGCCGGCATCGACTTCACCATCAAGCCCAAGTCGGGATACACCATCAACGACGTGCTCAACGGCAACGAGAAGAAGCACGTCAGCAAGCTCGACGGCGTCCAGTACGAGGCACGGCTTAAGGGCACCGACAGCGGCGGAACACTCAAGCGAAATGCTTACATGATACTGCGCCAGGTGCAGATCACCATCAAGGGCGGAATTACCTACGACGCCAACTAAGTGCATACAGACAAAGGATTACACACACACACAGAAAAAGCATGACAACTATGAGAAAGATTAAGTATATCCTGGCTGCTGCCGTAATGACCTTCGCCTGCAACACCACAGCACAGTACCTCAACAGCGCCTACTTCCTCGACGGATACGCCAACGGCCACCAGCTGAACCCCGCCAAGGACTACGACCGCGGCGGCTACGTCGGCCTGCCCTTCCTGAACAACTTCAACACAGCCCTGCGCGGAAACATCGGCGTCAAGGACATCCTCTACAAGAACCCCAACGGCCAGGGACTCGTCTCCTTCCTCCATCCCAGCATCACCTCGAAGGAGGCCATGGACGCCTTCCACGACAAGAACAAGCTGCTCCTCGACATGCGGCTCGACATCTTCAACGCCGGCTTCCACGCCTTCGGCGGCTTCAACACCATCTCGCTGAGCGCACGCTCGAATGCCGGAATCAATGTGCCCTACGAGCTCTTCGACCTGACGAAGAACCTCTCGAACAAGGACTACGACATCCGCGAGTTCGGCGCCACAGCCAAGGCATGGGCCGAGCTGGCCTTCGGACACAGCCACCAGATCAACGACGCATGGCGCATCGGAGCCAAGGCAAAGCTGCTCTTCGGCGTGGGATACATTAACATGGAGATGAACGGACTCCGGCTCGACCTCTCGAACGACAACCAGTGGACCGCCACCGCCGACGCCACCATCGAGGCCGGCGTGAAGAACTTCAAGTGGGGCAACGGCACCGAGACCAAGGAATACAAGAACCAGTATCCCGGCCACATGACCTACCAGCAGCTCGACATCGACCCCGACGTCGACAAAGTGGGCATGAACGGCTTCGGACTCGGACTCGACCTCGGCGTCGAATGGGACATGGGCAAGCAGGACCTCGTGGAAGGCCTCAAGCTCAGCGCCAGCCTGCTCGACCTGGGCTTCATCAAGTGGTCCGACGTAGCCATAGCCCAGAATAGGGGCGACGCCTTCGTCTTCAACGGCTTCCACAACATCCAGGTGGATGACGGCCCCGGAGAACCACTCGACGACCAGAGCGACGACCTGGGCGACCGCCTGGCCGACCTCTACAGCATGCAGGACGGCGGCACCACCAGCAAGTCGACCGGCATCGGCACCACCCTCAACCTGGCAGCCGAGTACGCACTGCCCTCGTACAAGAAGCTGAAATTCGGACTCCTCAGCACCACACGCCTGCAGGGCGTCTATGGCTGGAACGAGGAGCGTCTGAGCGTCACCCTGAGCCCCTGCAAGCTGTTCGAACTGAGCACCAGCGCCGCCGTGGGCACCTTTGGCGGCAACCTCGGATGGGTGCTCAACTTCCATCCGCAGGGCTTCAGCCTCTTCATCGGCGCCGACCATTGCATCGGCAAGTTCACCAAGCAGTGGGTACCCCTGCGCAGCAACTACGACTTCAGCATGGGCATCGCCATCCCCTTCGGCAAGAGCCGCATCGGGCAGGACTAAACCCCTCGGGCTCCTCACTCGCGTGAGGGGATAATCAGACAGCAACGGATTGCACAGATTCGACGGACAATTCAGGCTTTGAATGCCAAGGCAACTGGAAACTGTCGGATGCATGCAATCCGATGCTCATTTACGTTTAACATCATCTGACACAGCACACATGAAACGACTCGCAATGGGGCTGGTTCTCGCGCTGGCCACGCATGCCGCAGGAGGCTGGGCCACCGCCTCGGCACAGGGAACGACGACGGCGACCAACGACCCGCTGGCCTCAACGATTGACATAAAAGCGGTAAAGGCGCAGCAGGCTGCCATGAAGGGAGAGGAGACCCTCCTGAAGAAAGCGCTGAAATACCGCACCGACATCGCCAAGCCGATACAGAAGGAGATTACGAAAAGGTTCATGGACGTCGCCATCCTGCACTCCGACTGGATCGAGAGCGGCATGACCAAGTCCACCGACCTGCAGGGCAACCCGCTGTTTCCCGAGCAGTTCTACAGCAGCATCGCCCAGCGCTGCGACAGTTTCTTCGTGCTCAACAGCATGCCCGGCGCCGAAAACATCAGGCGCATGAACGCCTTGACCAGAACGGTCGCAGTGGGCAACGAGCTGACCGACTTCGCCAGCCTCGCCCAGCAGGCCACCAACTACGCGCTCTTCACCCGCAGCGGGCGCCAAGTGGTACCGTTCCTGGGCTACAGCGACATCGACCTCACGTTCCTGAGCGACGGCGTGGTTCTGGCCCATCGCAAGGACTCCCTCGGCATGACCGACGTCTACAGCCTGCTCGGCCAGCGGCTGTGCTCCCTCCGGGACTGCACCATACAGTCGGTGAGCTACGGCTCGTATGCCAACCACATCCGCCTGGAATTCAACCGCCAGGGGGACGGCGCCCACACCTTCGCCTTCTACTATCCCGACGGAGCGCCGGCATGCCCCGACATCACCGTCCCCTTCACCATCGACGGCCCCGACAGCATCCTCTGCATCGACCGGGAGACGACGTATCGCGTCGCCGTCGAGGGCTCGCCCGATGCCCATCCGCGCATGTCGGAGAGCAGTGTCGGGCAGCAGATGGAGGCCGACGAGCGCAGCTTCCGTAACAACGTCTGGGTGAAGGCCTATCAGCAGCACTACGACCGCCACGAGTACAAGGATGCACTCTTCTGCATCGGCTATTACTACCAGCACGAACGGGGCGCGCTCTTCAGCCCCTACTCGGCCCCCAACCAGGAGGCCTTCATGATGGCAGTGGACTGCAGGCTGGCCATGCTGCAAAGCCAGGAGGCCACCGCCATGGTACAGGGCACCGACGAGGACTTCCCCCTGCCCGAGGGGCTGACGTTCCACGAGGGCGAGGAGGCGGTGACGAGCCATGTGGAATGGCCGTTAGAGGCCGCGGCATGCACGAGGGAGGCAGCCGACCGCCTCAACCAGTTCTACGCCTCGGCCATCGAGAAGGCCGCCCAGCAGCAACAGGAGCGGGCCCAGCGATCGGCCTTCCTGGCCGCTGCCATCACCATGGCAGCCACCGACCTCGTGACCACCGCAATCGACGCCAAGATGGGTAGCCGCGGCTCGGCCTCGACCTCGACGGGGAGCACGAAGCCAAAGTCGGCCACGTCGGCCGGTCGAGGCACATCCTCGTCGTCCGGCAGCGAGGCACAGGCGGAGGCGCCCGCGAACCCCCAGCGCGACTGCCCCGTCTGCAAGGGCACGGGCCGCATGCCGCACGAGACCTACATGGGCAGCGCCACGGCCGGGCAGAAGAAGTACTGCGAGTACTGCCAGGAAGACCGCTACGTGGGCCATCACCACGTGTTCTGCAGCTCGTGCAAGGGCACGGGCAAATACTAAGCCACTCCCCCGCGAAACGGCGTGCCGCGCGAAGCAAAACGGCACGCCGTTTTCTTTTGCGCGGCGGGCGGCACCGAGAGGGGCCTGCCTCGACGGCTTTCGCGGCGTGCCGCGACGGCGTCCGCGGGGTGCCTCGGCGAGCGCCGAGGCAGGGGGCCGCTCCTTTGCTCGCTTATTCGTACCTCTGACCTTCGGTCGAAG
>JAILBW010000059.1 GCA_024680695.1 Bacteroidaceae bacterium | reverse complement strand
TTCTGGATGTCGCCCTGGTTCAGCAGATAAGCCAGTTCACCGTTCTTCAACTGCTCGTCGGTATATACTTTCAACTTCCCAGTATTATTGTGGTCAGTCTTGTTATAGCAGTTCTGCGGCACAGTCTCGTCGTTGCGGAAGAAGTTCTTGCCTTCGTCGTTGCCAGTCACGGTAGCCGAGCTCCAGCAGTTGATGATGCTGCTCTGTGCGCCACCAGTCCAACCGGTGAGCGCTGCGCTCTCCCTTGCGCCCTGAACAGTACCGGTTACGTAGCAGTTGGTGATTACGAAGGTGGCTGTGCTACCCATGTTCACACCGATGATACCAGCTGCGTTAGGACCTCCAGCGATGGCGGTTCCTTCGAAGCCCAGACGGTCCATCGTCACGGTGCCAGAGGCGCCGCTCACGGAGCCGCCGATGATACCAGTGTAGCCGTTGGTGGCGTTGATCTTGCAGTCCTTGCCGAGTATCAGGTTCTTCACCGTAGCGCCGCCCTTTGCGTAGCAGATAAGGCCGGCGTATGAGTCGCGGCTAATCTTCAGGTTGTCGATGGTGTGACCCTGGCCGTCGAAGGTACCGTAGAATGCAGCGTCGCCTGTGTTGCCGATACCTGCGAAGAGGGCGTTGTCCTCCTCGGCCATATTGATGTCGGTCGTCAGCAAGGCATTCAGGGCACCGTTCTTTTCGTCGGACACCTTGTGACTGAACCATGCGAGGTCGCGGCCCGTGGTCAATTCATAGAATCCGTCGTTATTGGGACGCAGATAGTCCGACTCAAGTTTGCCACACATTGAGCAGAAGCCGTTGGCGAACTGATGGTCGGGAATGACTACCTGCTGGAACTCATTCGTGTAGATAACATCACCAAGGGGCTGTGCATCGCAGCCGTAGCCCCATGAGGGCTGTGCATACACCTGTGCGTGGTCGGAGAAGGGCACGGGGAATTGATCTTTTTTCAGCGTCTGGAACCAAACGATCTTGCTCTGGTCGCCATTTGCGAGATAGGTCAGTGCACCGCTTGCGATGTCGTCGCTCGACCCAATCTTGGTTGCGCCGCTGGGCGTGTCACCCAATGCGTTCAGGTAATAAACAGGTCCGTCGATGGCCAGTTTGCCGGGGTTGCGGCTCACGGTGTTGCTGCCATTTGCACCAGTGTTGTATGTACCGATCTGGATGCAATTCGACAGGTGGGTGGTAGCGTCTGACCAGCCTATCAGACCGCCGTTCATTTCAGAGCCGGAAGCTTCCATCTTACCGGCGAAGATACAGTTGGTCAGGTAACATTCATTGGTGGCACGTCCGCCCAAACCACCGCTGGTGGCATCACCGCTCTTCGTATTGGTGATTTCCACGGTGCTGATGATGTTTGTCATCGTGGCGTGTCCGTTGCCGCGCGTGCCGTCGTTGCGGGTCTCACCGAAGATGGAACCGGCGAAAGTGCGGGATGACGAGATTTTACCATCAATCCACAGATTCTTGACATCACCTCCAAGATTCGGGATGAGAGCTGTCAGCTCGCCGCCGCCGGCAATGTCGATGGTCAGCTTGTGACCCTGTCCGTCGATGACGCCTGCATACCAGTTGGCGGTGTTCAGCCACCAGCCCTCGGCGCTGTAGTCGATGTCGTTCATCAGCTTGATGTGCGAGAATTCGTTGTACATGGGCTCGGTATAGGCCAGCCAGAGCATGTCATCCACGGTCTTCACCATGAAGTAACCAGCGCTGTCGCGCTCGATGAAGTAGGGATCCCAGTAGCCCTTGTAGGCTGTGTTCTTGCAGGAGACATTGTTGGTGGTGATACCATCTACCTTATTATTTACGCCCACGCACGTAGCGCAGAAGCCTGCGTGCAGCTCGTGCTTGGCGGGAACGCCGTCCATCTGACTGTTGGAGTAAGCCTCCTCAACCTCACCCAGCTTGTCCTGCGGAGCGAGGGTGCCGTCGCACTTCGTGTTCAGGCTGCAATACACTTGCTTGCGTGTCTTAAAGGGCACGGGGAAGTCATCATCGCCGATGTTCTGCGTCCACTGGATGTTGCTCTGGTCGGTGTTCAGCAGGAAGCAGGCCTTGCCGCTCTTTACATCGGCAGCGGTAATCTGCGTGCCGCCCGTGGCGTCGCCCAGCTTGTTCACGTAGAACACGTTGTAGGCACGGCCGAGCTGAGCTGCTGCGTTACGTCCCACGGTGAAGCAGCCGGATTCGTCGAGTGTCCACTCGTTGATGACCAGACAGTTCTCGAACGATGACTTGCCGTTCATCCAGCCGGCGATACCGCCGCTCATGCTAGTGCTGGGGGCATTCATCTTCGTCTTGATGAGGCAGTTCACGATGTTCGAGCCGTTCATGGAACGTCCCACGAGACCGCCGTGTGTGCCGTCGCCGCTGATGCCGCTGTTGAAGGTCACTTCCGCTACGCAGTTCTGGATGCTTCCGTGAGTGTCGCCGGCGAGTGCCGAGATAAATTTGTAGTTGCTGGTGATGGTACCCTTCACCCATACATTCTTAATCACGCCTTCGCCACCGAGATACTTGAACAGCGTCTGGTAGTTGCCCGAGGCTGTCATGTTGATGGTGATGGAGTGACCCTGGCCGTCGAAGCAGCCTCTGTAGGCGCCAGCCTCGGTGTCAGATACACCAATCATGGTGTTGTCCGTGCCGTAGTCGATGTCGGCGGTCAGCACTGCGCTCAGATGGTTCTGTCCGCTGTTCACCATCTCGGCAAAGCCGCGCAGGTCTTTACCCGTGGCAATCTGAACAACTCCGTCAATCACTGCAGGGATAGTCATATCGACGTTAGCGTAGGTCGTTTCACCTGTCTTATATACGGTACCGCGCGAGGGATTCGGTGTGGGAATGTGGTCCTCGCCAATCTTCTGGTACCATGTGATGTTGCTCTGGTCGCCGTTCAGCATGTAGCAGAGGGCGCCGCTGGCAATCTGGTCTTCGGCATAAGGTGTGCCTTGTACCTTACCCACCTCGTTGAGATAGTAGCAGTTGTTGATGGTTACATTGCCGCTTGTGTGAGTCAGCGTGAAGCAGTTGCCAGTGCCAGTGCCGTCGGTGAGGGCACATGCGGTGAAGCAGTTGTTCAGTGTGGTGGCGGAACTTCCATTCGACCATGCCGAGAAGCTGCTGTACATCGAGCTGCCCGGGTTGCCGAATGCACCGAGGGTAGCACAGTTGTTGAAGGTAATCTTGGCATAGTTGGCGCCAAGCATGCCTCCGTCGCCCGTCACGCCGCTGCGCTGTCCGGTGATTTTGACATTCGTAATGACGTTTTCAACGAGCACATCGCCGTATGCTACACCGATGAGCGCACCGTAGTGAATACCCGTTACGACGGCCTCACCCGTGACGTAGAGGTTGCGGATGGTGGCTCCGGTGATGTGGGCAAAGAGGCCGCTCCACTTATCAACTGTCGAGTTGAAGTTGTAGGTGATGGTATGTCCGGCACCGTCGAAGGTTCCTTTGTAGGAATTCGTTACGTCGCCAACCCATACATTGCCGCTCTTGCTCAGGTCGATGTCGCCAGTGAGGAGCACATTCATGTCGGTTTTTCCTGCTGCAACCTTTTCAGCGAAACGTATGAACTGGTCGGCATTGCCTACAAGGTAGTAGCCAGCCTCGTTCTGCTTCATGTTACCGCAGACGGTGCAGAAGCCATCGTCACCAAACTGGTGAGCTGGAATCTCGGGAGTACCTTCGGTATTGGTATATACCAATGGGCTGTTGGGAATTTCGGAACCGTCGCAGAGAAGAGCGCCAGTAGCAAATACCTGCTGGCTTCTTGTGCCAGGCTGCGGAACGAGATCTGTTATGAGGGTCTGCGTCCACTGAATCTTGCTCTGGTCGCCGTTCAGCAGGTAGCAGAGCGCACCGCTCTTTATCTGCTCTTCGGTGGTCTGAATGCCTTGTACTTCTCCTATCGCGTTGAGATAGTAGCAGTTGTTGGCAACGTATGAGCCGCGGCAGAAAGTGAAGCAGTAGCCTGTGCCTGTACCTTCGGTGAGGCTGCAAGCTGTGTAGCAGTTATTCAAAGTGGAGGAAGCTGCATCAGTTGCGTATGCTACAAAACCGCAGTACATGGAAGTGCCTGCGTTGCCCATCGTGCCCAGGGTGGCGCAGTTGTTGAAGGTCACTTTGCCTTCGAGGTAACCGCTCATACCGCCATCGCCCTGTACGCCAGTGTTGGACGTACCTGTGATGTCCACGTCGGTAACTACGTTCTCAATAAGTAGATTGCCAATGCCATGGCTGAAAAGCGCACCGTAGTGGATGCCATTCACCACAGCAGTTCCTTTCACGTAAAGATCGCGTACTGTTGCATCCTTCAGATACTTGAAGAAGCCACAATGGCCTGGAACGTCTGTATAGGCATAGGTGACGGCGTGTCCCTGTCCGTCGAAGATACCCGTGAAGGGAGCATTTTCGCTACCAATCATGAGGTTGGGAGTTGCGCTCTTGCTCAGGTCGATGTCGGCTGTGAGGCGCACGTTGATGTTGGACTCTCCGCCTAGAAGTTTTTCGTTGACTTGGTTGAGTTGGTCGGCATCACTTACGAGGTAGTAGCCGTCCACAATCTGGAGTCCGGCGGGAGCTGCAAAGGTGGGATATTCACCCTCGCCCATACCGCAGGTCCATACCTGGCTGTCCCATGCCACAACTTCCTGCTG
>JAILBW010000027.1 GCA_024680695.1 Bacteroidaceae bacterium | reverse complement strand
CTTTTCGCAGGCCTTTTCGACATGATGGACGGACGAGTGGCGCGAGTGGGCGGCATGTCCAGCACTTTCGGCGCTTTGTACGACTCCGTGCTGGACCGCTACAGCGAACTTGTCACCCTGTTCGGCATTTCCGTGTGGCTCTGCAATGCAGGCTATGTCTGGGGCAGCATCATCACCTTTGTGGCGCTCATGGGCTCCATTATGGTCAGCTATGTCAGGGCCCGCGCCGAGGGACTTGGCATCGAATGCAAGGTAGGATTGATGCAGCGGCCCGAACGAGTGGTGCTGACGGCGGCCGGACTCATCTTCACGGGAGTCTTTGCCAATACGACATCCTTCGATCCCGTCCTGATACTGATAGTGCCTCTGTTGCTGATTGCCCTCTTGGCAAATCTGACCGCCTTCTGGCGTATTATTCATTGTTATCGGCAGCTGAAGAAGTGAATCGACTGGTTTTCTCCTTCCCTTCGCCAAGGCAGACTGCATGGTGCCTCGCGCTCTGGGCGTTATTCTATGTCATTGCCTATCTGTTTGTAGGTCTGATGCCTGCGCATTTCATCATAACGGCTTGCTTCCTCTTGCTTTTCCTCCCCACTCCGCAATCGCGCCGGCTGTCCTACGCCCTTTTGCCCTTCGTACTCTTTGCCATCTCCTACGACTGGATGCGGGTTTGCCCCAACTATATGGTGAACCCCATCGACGTACAGCCGCTGTATGAGACGGAGAAGGCCATCTTTGGCATCCCATCCGAAGCCGGAACCCTCACCCCCAACGAATACTTCCTTCAGCACCATTGGCCTCTGCTGGATTTCATGAGCGGACTTTTCTACCTGTGTTGGGTGCCCGTCCCATTGGCTTTCTGCATCGGCCTGTTCCTTGTCGGAAAGCGCCGTCTGAGCCTGCGTTTTTCCATTGCCTTCCTGCTGGCCAACTGGTTGGGCTTTGCCGGCTACTATATCCATCCTGCTGCTCCGCCTTGGTACGTTATGCACCACGGCTTCGAACCCGTTTTGGACACGATGGGCGAGGTGGCCGGATTGGGTCGCTTCGACGACTTGGTAGGGGTGGGCATTTTCCATAGCATCTATTGCCACAGCTCCAACGTCTTTGCAGCCCTTCCCTCACTGCATTCGGCCTATGTGCCCGTCGCATTCCTCTACGCCCTGATTGGTGGTTGCCGGCGATGGGTCAAGTGGCTTCTGGCCATCGTCTCGATGGGAATATGGTGGAGTGCCGTCTATACGTCGCATCACTATGTCATCGACGTCATCTTAGGTATCTTCACCGCCGGCCTGGCCGTCGCATTACTTGAAAAATTCCTGCTTCGATGGAGCATGACGAAGAAACCTCTCGAGCACCTTCTTTCGTTAGTGGAATGACAAAGAGAACTCAACTTTCGCAATCATGACAGACATCTGCTGTATAGGTCATATCACGCATGACCGCATCATCACTCCCCAGTCAGACATCCACATGCCTGGCGGCACATCTTTTTATTTCACCCACGGCATCTCCCATCTCCTCGACGGGAAAGTGACCTATCGGCTGATCACCTCGTTGGCCGAGGAGGACATGCAGGCCGTCCGCGACATCGAGGCTCTGGGCATCCCCACGGAGGTTATCCCCAGCCGACATACGGTTTTCTTCGAGAATATCTACGAAGAGGACAGGAACCATCGCCGCCAGCGTGTGTTGGCCAAGGCAGACCCGTTCACCGCCGACGCCCTGAGCGGAGTGGAGGCTCGCTACATCGTCCTCGGCACTCTGTTGGCCGACGACTTCCCGTTGGAGGTGATTCGCCAATTGTCTGGTCGTGGTACGCTGGTAGTAGATGCCCAAGGCTATCTGAGGGAGGTGCGCGACCAGAAGGTTTATGCCGTGGATTGGTCAGAAAAGCTGGAGGCCCTGAAATACGTGGACATCCTGAAAGTCAACGAATACGAGGTGACTGTGCTGACGGGTGAGAAAGACCTGTACGAGGGAGCTCGCCGACTGGCGGAATGGGGTGTGGGCGAGGTGCTGCTTACGCTGGGCAGCTACGGTAGCATCATCTATGCTGAAGGCAAGTTCCACGACATTCCTGCATACAAACCTTTGAAGTTAGTGGATGCCACCGGATGTGGCGATACCTACGTGATGGGCTACGTATTCCAGCGTTGTCGGGGAGCCGATGTCTCCGCCGCAGCCCATTTCGCAGCCGCAGTCTCCACGCTGAAGCTGGAACATGCCGGTCCATTCTGCGGCACATTCGAAGAAGCCTGCGACAGAATTAAGGGGTAAACCATTGACCATTTATTTCATTGACCATTGACCATTGACCATTGACCGTTTATTTCATTGACCATTGACCATTGACCATTTATTTCATTGACCATTCTTGGACAAGCCAAGCGGCATAGCCGAGCGGACCATTGACCATTAGCGCTGGCAGCGAGGTCTTTCGCTCGGCTATGCCACTTGCTGCCGACTTCGGCGTGAGCTCAGTCGAACGGCTTCGGCGTGAGCTCAGTCGAACGCAGGGACGCAAGAACCTTTATTCTTTAACCTTTATTCTTTACCCTTTAATCTTTAACCTTTATTCTTTACCCTTTACCCTTTACTCATTCCCTTCTTGCGAGCAAACGCCAAGACAACCAAGAATCCCAGCAGGGGTATCACGAAGGGAACTGTCAGCGAGGTGCAATCAGCCACAAGCGCCATAAGCAGGAATCCGCACCCTCCCAGCGGAGTCATCATCAGTATCGAGGCCGCGCTCTTCGTCAATGCGCCCAGTCCCTGAACGGATAGTGCGAAGATAGTAGGAAACATGATGGCTTCGCACAGATAGTTCGCCATCAGGAAGGCAATGGGGAGGAAACGTCCCCATGAATTTTCGCCCATGGCGATGTTACTGGTCATCAGCACCATCACCATGCAGACCACACTGCCAACGGCACACCAGCAGAGCATTCGCTCCGCCCTGACGCTGCGCATTACCCAGCTGCCCAGGAAACGTCCGCCCATGAAGATGAACAGGCTGAGTCCCAGTACGTAGCTCGACGTCTCGGCATCCATCCATCCCATACCTGTCACAAAGTTTACGAAATAGCTGTTGATACTGATTTCGCTCACCTCGTAGGCAAACAGCGCAGCCAGACCAAACAGAAACATCCGATTGCCCATCAGTGCACTCAAGTGATGCTTCGGCGTTTCCGCTCCCTCGTCACCCTCCTGCCTCTGCAACTCCGGAAGGTTTATCCGACCGAAGACAAGGGCAACCATGATCACCACTACACCCAAAGCCGCGTAAGGAAGCGACAGGTTGGCATCGGACTGGCTGAAGAGATAACCGCCCATGACAAGCGGACCCAGTGCACTACCCATCCCATTGAACGACTGGCTCAGGTTGAGTCGGCTGGTAGAGGTCTCCTTGGGCCCCAGCAGGGTGGAATAGGGATTGGCTGCCGTCTCCAGAAATGCCAGTCCGCAGGCAATAACGAAGAGGGCACCCAGATAGACTGCGTAAGCCTCCATCTGTGCACCCGGAATAAAGAGGAAGGCACCAGCGGCAAAGAGCAGTAGCCCGAAGACCACCCCCCGGCGATATCCGTATCGGTTGATGAACACGCCTGCGGGAATCGCCATCATAAAATAGGCCAGATAGGTACTGACCTGAATCAGTGCACTCTGCGTGATGGAGATGTCCAGCGTGTCCTGGCAATGCTTGTTGAGAACATCCAGCATGGCCCGGGCAAATCCCCACAGGAAGAATAGTGCCGTGACGAGGACGAAGGGGACGATGTATTCCCTGTTTGTCAGGGATGCCTTGTTTGTCGATTTAGCCATTTTTTTTTGCATTATGCAGCCGTTACCTTGGTCAAGCTTAGTTCCTCTTTTCCTCCCCTTCAAACAGTTTTTCGAGGAAGTCGGTGAGGTCCTTTCCGCGCAGCTTTTCGCCGATGATGCGTCCGCGGCTGTCGAGAATGAAGGTGTGGGGAATGTATTGAACATGGTAGGCAGCGATGGCCTGACGGCCGCTATCGAGATAGTTTGTCCACGGCAGGGCTTCCTCGCGGAGGCAGTCGAGCCACTCCGTCGCAACGTGGTCGGCACTGATGCCGATGATTTCGAGTCCTCGGTTGTGGTAGCGCTCGTAGAGTCGTTTCAGGTTGGGCACTTCCTTACGGCAAGGGCCGCACCAGCTGGCCCAGAAGTCTATGAGGATGTAGCGGGCGTTGCCGATAGGGGAGGCAAAGGCGAGCTGGCGTTCGATGCCGGCAGTGTCGGTCACGACCACTGGTGCGGACTCGTGGTTGACGAGTGTGGCGGGGTTCACCTCCTCCTGCACCTCACGGCCATAGATGCTGCGTCGAGCTGCGTCGCTCATCTGGTCGTAGAGCGGACGATAGGACTCGTCGAGCCGACCGGCCAGACGGAGCAGCAGCAGGGGAGCCATGAAGCTGTCGCGATGGGCGAGCACCGTAGCGCGAAGGAGCGACTGCCGGTCTTCGTAGGACTGCATGACGCGGGTGATGTAGCTCTCTCCGTGCAGAGTCTGGTACATCTGGGCGATGGCCTGCTCGTCATTGTTCTCCTTTGCGCGTTGGATAAGTTTTCGTACATCGCGATACTCGTCGTAGAGGCTTGCATCGATGCTGTCGAGGCGGGTGTTGTGGTCGTGGAGCGCTTGGTTGTAGGCCGATTGGTGGCTTGCACCTTCTACACGAATCTTTTGGAACAGGGCCTCATGCTGGCGACCGTTCTTCTTCTTTTTTACACTTCCCGTGACGAAGATCTCTTCGCCTGGTGCAGCTATGATGTCGTAGCCGCCGAAGTAGCCTTTCACTCCGAGCACAAGGAGTCTTGGCTCGTCGATCTCGACGGTGAGCGACATCTGTTTTTGGGCGCCTTGTTGCCGGATGAGCGGGAGCGTGGACTTGTTGGTCGCACCCCATTGCAGGAGGACGGTATCGGCAAACTCAAGCCCTTTCAGGCTGAGACGGATGGTGGTCTTCTCTCCGGCCAACGACGAGGACAGAGAGAGACTTGCCAGGATGATGAGAAGACTGATGAATCGCATTGTGATTTATGACCCACTCCCCCTGTCCCCATTGCCCTCCGTCGCTTTGCGACCCAACGCTCAAGTAATTATTCGCGTTGCCCGAAGGGGAGGGGAGACCAAGGGTGATGACAAAATTTAACTATGGACTGAATTTGATTATGGACTATGGATTCCGAACTATGGACTCTGCACCTTAGCTGTTCATGCTCAGCAGGAATTCCTCGTTGTTCTTCGTGTCCTCCAATCGGCTCTTTACCTCGTTCATGGCCTCGAGCGGATTCATGTCACTAAGGAACTTGCGCAGAATCCAAGTGCGGTCGAGCGTCATGCTGTCTTGGAGCAGGTCGTCGCGTCGGGTGCTGCTGGCTACGAGGTTTACGGCGGGGAATATGCGCTTGTTGGAGAGTACGCGGTCGAGCTGCAACTCCATGTTGCCAGTACCCTTGAATTCCTCGAAGATCACTTCGTCCATCTTGCTGCCCGTATCGATAAGGGCTGTGGCGATGATGGTGAGACTGCCTCCGTTCTCGATGTTGCGCGCTGCGCCAAAGAAGCGTTTAGGCTTGTGGAGCGCATTGGCATCGACACCACCCGAGAGTACCTTTCCGCTGGCGGGGGAAACCGTGTTGTAGGCGCGCGCCAGACGAGTGATGGAGTCGAGGAAAATGACCACATCGTGGCCGCATTCCACCATGCGCTTTGCCTTCTCCAATACGATGCCGGCAATCTTTACATGGCGTTCGGCTGGTTCGTCGAATGTGCTTGCAATCACTTCGGCCTTCACGGTGCGGGCCATGTCGGTGACTTCCTCGGGGCGTTCGTCGATGAGGAGCATCATCAGGTAGGCTTCGGGATGGTTGGCAGCGATGGCATTGGCGATGTCTTTCATTAGCAGCGTCTTACCGGTCTTTGGCTGTGCGACGATCAAGGCGCGCTGTCCCTTGCCGATTGGAGCAAAGAGGTCCACAACGCGTACGGAGATGGGGTCGCCCTCGCCCTTGCAGAGCTTGAATTTCTCGTTGGGGAACAGGGGGGTAAGGTTCTCAAATGGACTGCGGTCGCGTATTGTCGAGGGCGAGCATCCGTTGATGGATGTGGCCTTGATGAGCGGGAAGAATTTCTCGTTGTCGCGCGGCGGACGAACGGGGCCTTCCACCACATCGCCTGTCTTCAGGCCATATTGACGGACAATCTGTGCACTGACATAGATATCGTCGGGACTGCTCAGGTAGTTGTAGTCGCTGCTGCGCAGGAATCCGTAGCCTTCGTTTGTGAGCTCGAGAACGCCCTCGCCGCGAATGTTCTCACCAAAGTCGAAGCGTGGCTCGTCGGCATATTTCACGGCAGGAATGGGCTGTTCGTCCACTTCCTCCTCAGGCGTTTCCTCGCGCAGAGTCGGCTGACGCATTCCAAGGGCCGTAATCGGAGTGAATGTGTTTTTCTCCAGTTCGAGAGACTGTTCCTCCTCGGTGGGAATGTCTTGTATGATGATGAAGTTCTCCCCATCGTTCAGGAAGGAGGCCTCCTCTTCTGTGATTGTGTTGCTTGGAGGCTCCTCCGTCAGAGTGTCTTCTTCGGGAACGGCCTCTTCCGACATTTCGTCCTCGGACATCAAATCGTCGAATGTCATTTGTGTGGCTAATGCCTTGGCCTGCTTCTCTTCCTCTTCCTTTGCCTCGCCAATTCTCCTGCGACGCTTCTTCACTGGCAACTCCTCGGTCTTGGTCTCGGTCTTCGTCTCGCTTTGCGACAGCGATTCTTTCAATGCTGCTTCTGCTGCAGCAGCCTCTTTCTCGGCCTTCGACTTTCGTCCGCGTTTCTTGGGCTTCGCTTCGGTGGTCGGGGCTGCCACTGCCGCTGGAGCTGTTGTTCCCTCCGCCGCCTTTGCCTCGTTGGCTTCTTGAGCCGCTTTTGCAGCCTCGATTGCAGCAGCCTCTTTCTCGGCCTTCGACTTTCGTCCGCGTTTCTTCGGGGCTGGCTTCTGTGGCTCGTCACTGGCATTCTGCAGTGCTTCGGCGTCGATGATGTTATAAATTAAAATTTCCTTATTATCAGTTTTCGCAGCATTGAGCTGCTTTGCCAGAGCATTCAGTTCTTCCATACTCATGGCTTCCAATTCACTCTTGAGGTGCATAGCTTTTGTAGCGTAATATATAAAATGGTTAATGATTCGGGGATGTAAAATTGCCTTTGGTCGGGCCAATGCGTGTAAAAACGCATTGCAAAGGTACGCTAAATCTCTCTTTCCTCCAAATATTCGGCGGCAAAACTCTTCCGTTAAGATTATTTTTGCTATTTTTGCATAAAAATCTCGCATGGTTCCATATCTGCAGGTTCAAAATCTGACGCGGTACGTTGGAGACCGTACTCTCTTTCGTGACATTTCGTTCGGAATCGCCCAAGGACAAAAGGTGGGCCTCATTGCCAAGAATGGTACTGGAAAGAGTACGCTGCTGAATATCCTGGCTGGAAAGGACAGTGCCGACGAGGGGCAAGTGGTCTTTCATCGCTCGCTCAGAGTGGGCTATCTGGAGCAGACGCCGCATTTGCCATCCGACCTGACTGTCATCGAGGCTTGTTTCTGGCACGGAAACGAGACCACCAATCTGATTCGCGAATACGAACAATGCATGGCAACGCCGGGCACTCCGCGATTGCAGGAGATGCTGGACCGCATGGATCATCAAAAAGCGTGGGACTACGAGACGCGTTGCAAGGCCATCCTGAGCAAACTCTCGATTTCGGAGTTCGACAAGCCTATCGGGCAACTCTCTGGCGGACAAATGAAACGTGTTGCATTGGCCAACGTGCTTATCACAGAGCCCGACCTGCTGATTCTTGACGAACCCACCAACCATCTCGATCTTTCGATGATCGAATGGCTCGAGAACCACTTGCGGCGCGGCAATACGACTTTGCTGATGGTCACCCACGACCGCTATTTCCTCGACCGAGTATGCAATCTGATTCTGGAGATGGACGAGGAGACCATCTACACCTATCGCGGCAACTATGCCTATTTCCTCGAGAAACGCGAAGAGCGTCTCAATGTGGAGCGCAGTGAGATTAATCGTGCCAACAATCTCTATCGCACCGAACTCGACTGGATGCGTCGGATGCCGCAAGCCCGTGGACACAAGGCCCGCTATCGCGAGGAGGCTTTCTACGAACTCGAACAGCAGGCCAAGCGCCGTATTGAGGAGCAGCAGGTGAGGCTCGAGATGAAGTCTTCGTACATCGGCAGCAAGATATTCGAGGCCCAGTATGTTTCGAAGTCCTTTCCTACCGGTCCCATTGATGCTCCCACGGGAAAACGTATCATCCTGAAGGACTTCTACTACAATTTCTCGCGCTTCGAGAAGATGGGCATCGTTGGAGACAATGGTACGGGAAAGAGTACGTTTGTGAAAATGCTTCTGGGAGAAGTGCACCCTGACAGCGGACGCTTCGTCGTGGGCGAGACGGTGCGCTTTGGATATTTCTCGCAGGAAGGAATCCAGTTTGATGAGCAGATGAAGGTTATCGATGCAGTGCGTCGAGTGGCGGAATACGTGGATTTGGGTGGCGGCCGTCATTTGAGTGCCATGCAATTTCTGCAGCATTTCATGTTCACTCCACTGCAGCAACAGAACTACATCTACAAACTCTCGGGCGGCGAGAAGCGACGGCTCTATCTCTGTACGGTTCTGATGCAGAATCCTAACTTCCTTGTGCTCGACGAACCCACTAACGACCTCGACATCGTCACTCTTCAGATTCTGGAGCAGTATCTGCAGGACTTCCGTGGTTGCGTCATCGTTATCAGCCACGACCGCTATTTCATGGACCGGGTGGTGGACCACTTGCTTGTTTTTCGCGGCGAGGGCGTAGTGAAGGATTTTCCCGGCAATTATTCGCAGTTCCGCGAATGGGAAGCCTTGGAGGAGAAAGCCTCCGCGAAGCCGAAAGACAAGGCACCTTCGTCGTCGGGGCACATCGCTGCGCGCAATGATGGCAGCGAACGACCTCGCCGGATGACCTTCAAGGAACGTCGCGAATACGAACAGCTCGAGGCTGACATTGAACGACTTGAAGAGGAAAAACGGAAGATTGAGTCTGCGCTCAGTTCGGGGCAACTTTCCGTGCAGGAGATTACGGAGATGAGCAAACGTCTGCCTCAGGTAAATGACGAACTGGATGAAAAGTCGATGCGTTGGCTGGAATTGAGCGAACTGGAGTAGCCGATACGCCGAAGAAAGCGGGAGGCTGCGTTTCTCGTTTCGCAGCCTCCTGTTGTGTGGGATTACCGTTTCTTCAACGAATCTCGATTTCTTCTTTCATGTCTATTTCTTGTCCGTCGCGGTCAAAGAATTGATATTGCAGGAATGCCAGTTTCTGGCTCGGAATCACCCGAATGCCGAAACCGTATTTCAGTTGCCACCGACGTTTGATGGACATCAGGCCTTGGTTCAGGTAGGCATAGACGTAGGGATGAACATGGAGTGTAAACTGTCTGATGCCGAGTTTGTGTACGAGAAGCTTTACCTTTCCGTCGAGCACCTTGTCGAAGAGAAAACTGCTCTTGATGGTTCCCGTTCCGTGGCAGGTAGGGCATGATTCCTCGACCTGCACGTCTTGAACCGGACGCACTCGCTGGCGGGTAATCTGCATGAGGCCGAACTTCGAGAGCGGGAGGATGTTGTGTCGAGCGCGGTCGCGCTTCATGTTCTCGCACATTTGTTCGTAGAGCTTCTGGCGGTCCTCGGCAAGCTTCATGTCGATGAAGTCGACCACGATGATGCCTCCCATATCGCGGAGGCGCAACTGCCTTGCCAGTTCGTCGGCTGCTCCCAGGTTCACCTCCAGTGCGTTGGCTTCCTGTCCGTCGGAGTTGCGAGTGCGGTTGCCGCTGTTCACATCGACTACATGCAGCGCCTCGGTGTGTTCGATAATCAGGTAGGCGCCGTGTTTGTACGACACTGTGCGTCCAAATTCGGCTTTTATCTGGCGCGTCACGTCGAAGTTGTCAAAGATGGGCAGGTTGCCCTTGTACAGCTTTACGACCTCCGCACGTTCGGGCGCTATCAGGGTGACGTAGTCCTTAACTTCCTGATAGACATTCTCCTGATTGACATAGATGTTCTCGTAGCTCGGATTGAACAGGTCGCGCAGCAAGCCCACGGTGCGGCTCGTCTCTTCATAGACGAGTGCCGGCATTTCCTTTGCCTTCTGTGCGCGGCGCATTGTCTCTTCCCATCGGGCGAAGAGCACCTTCAGCTCTTGATCCAGTTCGGCCACACGCTTGCCTTCGGCTACTGTGCGCACGATGACTCCGCAGTTCTTCGGCTTGATGCTTTGGATGATCTGTTTCAGTCGGGTGCGTTCCTCGGCCTTCTTGATTTTTGCGGATACGGAGACGCTGTCGTCGAACGGCATGAGTACGAGATAGCGTCCGGGGAATGAAATCTCGCAAGTCAGTCGCGGCCCCTTTGTGTTGATGGGTTCCTTGATAATCTGGACGAGTATTTCCTGCCCTTGCTTCAGGGTGTTCTGTATGCTGCCGTCCTTGGGCAGTTCGGGCTGTGTGGCGGCCTTGGCAAAGGGGTACAGGTTGCGCTTGTCGCTGAGCACCTGTTTCAGATACTTGGCGTAAGCATTGAACTGTACGCCCAAATCGAGATAGTGAAGAAAGGCGGCGCGCTCGTGTCCGACGTTCACGAAACAAGCATTCAGCCCGGGCATCAGCTTCTGCACCCGGGCCAGATAGATGTTTCCCACAGAATACGATTCGGCCTGTCCCTCTTCCTGGTATTCCACCAGGCGTTTGTCTTCCGTCAGGGCGATGGCGATCTTCTGCGGTTGCACATCAATGAAGACTTCGCTCGTCATAATATGTCTTTCTTCTAAATACAAAAAGACTCGGTGGCTTCCATAAGGCTTGTCACCGAGCAGTTCCTCTGAGAAGTGTTCTTTCCGTTACTTGCTCTTATGTCTGTTCTTTCTCAGTCTCTTCTTACGCTTGTGTGTGGACATCTTGTGTCTTTTATGCTTCTTTCCGTTTGGCATAATGTGATGTTATTTATGGGTTAAACTTATATGATTCGGCTTTCGAACCGCAAAATTACATTATTTCTGCGAGATGTGAAAGCATTTCCCACTTTTTTTAATTAAAAATGCCTTCAGATGCCCTTTTTAGTCACTTTTTCCAAGAATATTTCGTAAGTTTGCACTCGTTTTTGATGTCAGCAGCTCCACGATGCACGATTTTACATCGACAATATTAAAATGGTTCGCGCGCGAGGGACGGATGCTTCCTTGGCGCGAGACTCGCGACCCCTATCTCATCTGGGTCTCCGAGGTCATCCTCCAGCAGACGCAGGTCAGGCAGGGGATCGACTACTATCATCGTTTCGTGGCGCGCTTTCCCACCTTCTCGGCTCTGGCCAATGCCGACGAGGACGAGGTGCTGCGCCTCTGGCAGGGGCTGGGCTACTACAGCCGGGCGCGCAACATGCTGGCGGCAGCGCAGCAGATGGAGGCGATGGGCCGTTTCCCGGAGTCCTACGAACAGATCCGCTCCCTGCGCGGAGTGGGCGACTATATTGCGGCGGCTGTGGCGAGCTTTGCATTCGATGCCCCCTACGCCGTTGTCGATGGCAATGTCTATCGAGTGCTCTCCCGCGTCTTTGGCATCGACAGTCCTATCGACACTTCCCGCGGGCAGCGAGAGTTCCGCGCTTTGGCTCAGGAGCTGCTTCCGCCCCGTCAGGCCGCTCGTTACAATCAGGCCATCATGGACTTCGGCGCCCTGCAGTGCTCGCCCCACAGCCCCGACTGCGCCGCTTGTCCGATGGAGGCAACCTGCGTGGCCCGCGCCGAAGGCAGGGTGGGGGATTTGCCCTTCAAGCGGCGGCGCACTCGCGTCCACGACCGCTACTTCACCTACCTCTATTTTCGGCGTCCCGATGCCCACGTCTTGCTTCAGCGTCGGGGTGGTGGCGATATCTGGGAGGGCCTCTACCAGTTTCCGCTCATCGAAAGCAGTGCACCGCTGTCTCCGTCGGCAGTGTCGCAGCAGGCACCGCAGGGACGCCTGACTTGCGTGGCATCGGATCTCACCCATCAGCTCACCCATCAGCGCCTTCATGCAGCCTGCTACGTCGTGGAGCTGCCTTCTGAAAATGACGTCTCTGCTCCGGGCCAATGGGTGGCAGAGGACTCGCTCGACGATTATGCCTTGCCGCGCCTCCTCGAACGATTGTTGGAGAAAATCAGGACAATGTTTGGCGCAGACGGGAAAAAAATATAACTTTGCAGTCCGTAACCCCCCAGTGTCGAGAGTTTGGCACTTCGCCGGGGCGACGGAAAACAGTTCAAAAGACAAGATTATGAACAAGGTAATGTTGATAGGCAATGTGGGCGTCGACCCCGAAGTGCGCTACGTCGATGCAGGGGTCTGTGTGGCCAGTGTGCGTCTGGCCACCACCGAGCGCGGCTACCGGCTGAAGAACGGAACGGAAGTGCCCGACCATACGGAGTGGCACACTGTGGTGCTCTGGCGACAGTTGGCCGAGACGGTCGAGAAGTATGTTCACAAGGGCGACAAACTCTACGTCGAAGGCAAGATCCATACGCGCAGCTACGACGACCACAACGGCGTGAAACGCTATGTCACCGAGGTGTGGGCCGATGCGCTCGAGCTGCTTTCGCCCAAGCCTGCCGCCGACGCGCCTGCCGATTAACCTCACACCTGAATAACTATCGTAGTGGATCTCTCTGCATTCTTATCCCCGTTGAGCGACATCTTCTCGGGCGTCGTTGTCCAGATGCCCTCCACCGGTGCCATCTTCGCTCTGCTGCTGGCGCTTGTTCTGCTCTTTTTCTCAGGCTTCGTCTCGGGCAGCGAAATCGCATTCTTCAGCCTCGGCCCCTCCGACCTTGTGGAAATCGAGGAACGCAAGCGGACGGCCGACGAGCACATCCTTGCCCTGCGCTCGGACAGCGAACGCCTGCTGGCCACCATCCTCATCTGCAACAACCTCGTCAATGTGGCCATCATCATGTTGCTCAACTATTTCTTTGTGCAGACCATTCAGTTCGGCAACGCCCTTTGGCTCGAGTTCCTTTGCCTCACCGTGGTGCTCACTTTTCTGCTGCTGCTCTTTGGCGAGGTCGTCCCCAAGATCTACGGCACCCAGCGCACACTCTCCTTCTGTCGTTTTGCTGCGCCGACGCTCACCGTACTCGAGAAACTCTGCTCTCCGCTCAGCAATATATTGATTCGCAGCAAGGTGGTCACCGAGCGCTTCGTCCATTCCGAACCGCAGAGCCTCACCGTCGACGACCTGGAGAAGGCAATGGAGCTCACCGACCAGAAGGACATCGCCCAGGAGAGCAGCATGCTCGAGGGCATCATCCGCTTCGGCGGTGAGATGGCTCGCGAAGTGATGACCAGCCGCATGGATATCGTCGATCTGGACATTCGCACGCCCTTCCCCGACGTGCTGAAGTGCATCGTCGAGAACAACTACAGCCGCATCCCCGTCTATCAGGGTTCGCAGGACAACATCAAGGGCGTCCTCTACATCAAGGACCTGCTGCCCCATCTCGGCAAGCCCGCCAACTTCCGCTGGCAGAGCCTCATTCGCCCGCCCTATTTCGTGCCCGAGACCAAGATGATCGACGACCTGCTGCGCGACTTCCAGCGCGACAAGGTCCACATCGCCATCGTCGTCGATGAGTTTGGCGGCACCAGCGGCATCGTCACGATGGAGGACATCATCGAGGAGATCGTGGGCGAGATCAACGACGAGTACGACGACGACGAACGCTCCTTCACCCGTCTGAACCAGAACACATTCATCTTCGAGGGCAAGACACTCCTGACCGACTTCACCCGCACGCTCCATCTCGACGACGACTACTTCGAGCAAGTGCAGGGCGAAGCCGACACTCTGGCCGGCCTCTTGCTCGAAATCAAGGGCGACTTCCCCGAGCTGCACGAAAAGATTTCCTATCGCCACTGTGCTTTCGAGGTGATGGAGCTCGACGAACGGCGCATCGTGAAGATCAAGGTCGTATTGAAGAATCCCTGATTCCCTTTCGTCCCTTTCCGACTTTCCCGAGCGAGAGCAGGCTCGACCGAAGGTCAAGGCTGCGAGTACGCAAATTAAACCCCGAAGGGGTGTCAGACCACAGGCAGGGGCAGCGCCCCTGCTGCCAGCACACAAGGGAAACAGCGCCGAAGGTGCGACAGAGGAATACATTGCACAAAATGCAAAATGCAAAATGCAAAATGCAAAATGCAAAACTAATTGAAATATATTTACATGCGCTCCGTTGTTGTAAGCAAAGAGATTTTCAATTTATTTACACAAACATCACGCTGAACAGTATTCACCCTCGAGACTGCCTCCAGATATATACCCACCCGTGCGCCGGATCTGCGGCAGCACCTCACTCGTCACCCAGTGCTTGAAAGCCCGCGCCTATGGCAACTTGGAGGCCAGGATCAGGGCGTAGAGGCCACTCTCGTTGATGACGTTGACCATCTGTCGGCGTCCCAGGCTGTCCACGATGAGGTAACGTTTCGTTACGTCATCCTCCTCCACGTGGTCGGTCAACGCCTTGCTGGCGTTCTTGTAGCCCATCGTCGTTTAAAGCCTCTTTCGCATAGTCGTTGAAGCTGGAGGTATCGCTGAGAGGCCGAAACGCCGGGCCTCCTTATATTCGGCAGTCAGCCTGTAGAGGGCGGCTATCCGCATCGCAATCCTGTTTTTCGGAAGAGTTTGTTACGTCTCATTGCACTTTTCGCATCGATTTATGCCATTTTATTGCCT
>JAILBW010000234.1 GCA_024680695.1 Bacteroidaceae bacterium | reverse complement strand
CATAGGGAGAGGAACTTTGGCGGCGAGCTCTTTCGCTCGGCTCTGCCGTTTGGTACCGACTTCGGCGTGAGCTCCGTCGAACGACTTCGGCGTGAGCTCAGTCGAACGACTTCGGCGTGAGCTCAGTCGAACGCAGGGACGTAAGAACCACTAACCTTTAACCTTTACAAGTCCCATGAACTTATGAACTTATGAACTAAAGAACTCATAAACTTAAAAACTAATGAACTTATAAACTTAAAAACTTATAGCCCAATCAGGAAAATGGCGGGAATCTTGCTGAGGTCGGGCAATTGGTGGGTGCGCCACTCCTGAATGGTGTGGGTGCGAATCCACTCGTCGGATGTGGTCAGTCCGGCCGCGATGCAGAGGCGCGTCTGGGGTCGCAGGTGCTGCAGGAGGGCATCGAACATCTTGCGGTTGCGGTAAGGCGTTTCGATGAAGAACTGCGTCTGTCCTTCGGAGTATGCGCGCGACTCGAGAGCCTTCAGCCGTCGCGCCCGTTCGTCGGGTTCGACAGGCAGGTAGCCGTTGAAGGCAAACGACTGGCCGTTGAGTCCGCTGGACATCACGGCAAGTATCATGCTGCAGGGGCCCACAAGAGGCACCACACTGTAGCCGCGACGCTGCGCAATGGCGACGAGCAGTGCACCGGGGTCGGCAACGGCGGGGCAGCCGGCCTCGCTGATGAGACCGATGCTGTGTCCCTGAGCGAGCGGCCGGAGGTATTCGCCGAAGCGGCTCTCGTCGGCATGCTTCCCCATTTCGGAGAAGATGCAGTCGTCGATGGGAAATGTGCGGTCCATCTGGCGCAGGAAACGACGTGCCGAACGCACATCTTCGACAACGAAATAGCGCAGGTCGCGCACCACCCCGGCGTTCCACGAAGGAAGCACCCGTTCGTGGGGAGTGTCGCCAAGAGTGACCGGAATCAGGTAGAGGGAAGCAGACATTTTTATTACACTTTAATCTGTTCAGCCTGTTGCAGTATGGCGAGGGCATCGGCCACGCTGCCGACATCGCTAACGAGCAGACTGCGGCGGCCATCGACTTCCTGGAGGCGGCAGCGGTAGGCATTCGTGGAGGCGTAGGCAATCAGCTGACCGAAAGCATGGCTGGAATAGAAGGTACTGTCGGGGCGCGCCACGAAGTAGAGGCGCATGCGGCGACGCTTGAGGACAATGCGCTCGACACCGAAACGACGACCGAGCCGACGGAGAGGTACGACGCGGATGAGCTCCTCGGCCTGCGGCGGAATGGGGCCGAAACGGTCCTGCATCTGCTGGCAGAAGCGATCGACGTCGGCCTGCCGCTCCAGTCCGTCGAGTTCGCGGTAGAGCATCATTCGCTCGCCGCTGCCAGGCACATATTCGTCGGGGAACGACATGGGGAGGTCGCTCTCGAGAAGGCACTCGGGCGTCCAAGCCGAATCCGAACCCTGCGCACCATCGTTGTCGGCGCCGGGACCGAAGAGGTCGGGGAACTCATCGACGCGCAGTTCCTGCACCGCCTCGTCGAGGATGCGGCGGTAGGTCTCGTAGCCGAGATCGGCAATGAATCCACTCTGCTCGGCACCAAGCAAGTTGCCAGCCCCACGGATGTCGAGGTCCTGCATGGCCAGATGGATGCCACTGCCGAGGTCGGAGAACTGCTCGATGGCCTGCAGCCGGCGTCGGGCATCGGACGGAAGCTGGCTGAGCGGCGGTGCGAGGAGATAGCAGAACGCCTTCTTGGCCGAACGCCCCACTCGTCCGCGCATCTGATGCAAGTCACTGAGTCCGAAGTGCTGCGCGGCGTTGATGATGATGGTGTTGGCGTTGGGGATGTCGAGTCCGCTCTCGATGATCGAGGTGGAGACGAGCACATCGTATTCGTGGGCCGCAAAGTCGAGCATGACATGCTCCAGCTCGGCAGGCGGCATCTGGCCGTGGGCAACGACGATGCGCGCATCGGGCACACAACGCCGGAGCAGCGCCTCGAGGTCGGGCAGATTGCTGATGCGGTCGTTGACGAAGAACACCTGTCCGTCGCGCGAGAGTTCGAAGTTGATGGCCTCGGTGATGAGCTCGGACGAAAACGTGGAGAGAAGCGTCTGAATAGGATGACGGTTGGGCGGCGGCGTCTGAATGACACTGAGGTCGCGAGCGCCCATGAGACTGAACTGGAGGGTGCGCGGAATGGGTGTGGCGGTGAGTGTGAGCGTATCGACGGAGGTGCGCATCTGGCGCAGCTTCTCCTTGGTGCTGACGCCGAACTTCTGCTCCTCGTCGATGATGAGCAGGCCAAGGTCGTGGAAGCGCACGGTGCGGCCCAGCAGCTTGTGGGTGCCGATGATGATGTTGATGCGACCGGAGCGCAGGCCCTCGAGGATTTCGCGCGTCTGGGTCGCCGTGCGGGCCCGACTCAGATAATCGACCGTGACGGGAAACTCGGCAAGCCGCTCGGTGAAGGTGCGGAAGTGCTGATAGGCCAGCACGGTAGTGGGCACGAGGACAGCCACCTGCTTGTTGTCGGCGCAGGCCTTGAAGGCTGCCCGGATGGCCACCTCGGTCTTGCCGAAACCCACATCGCCGCAGACGAGGCGGTCCATCGGCCGCGGGCGCTCCATGTCGGCCTTGACATCGATCGTTGCCTGCAGCTGATCGGGAGTGTCCTCGTAGAGGAAACTGGCCTCGAGTTCGTGTTGCATGAAGCTGTCGGGACTGTAGGAGAAGCCCTTCTCCTTCAGCCGTCGGCTGTAGAGCTTGATGAGGTCGCGGGCAATGTCCTTGATCTTGGACTTCGTGCGCTCCTTCATCCGCTCCCACGCCCCGGTGCCCAGCGCACTGAGGCGCGGCGGCTCACCCTCGCGGCCCTTGTACTTCGAGACCTTGTGGAGGGAGTGGATGGAGACGAACACCACATCGTCGTTCTTGTAGATAATCTTGATGACCTCCTGCATCTGGTCGCCGTTGGGGATGCTCACCAGTCCACCGAAGCGACCCACTCCGTGGTCGGCATGGACCACGAAGTCGCCCACCTCGAACTGTCGCAACTCCTTCAGCGTGAGCGCCACCTTGCTGCTGCGGGTGCGTTCGCTGCGGAGGTTGTACTTGTGGAAGCGGTCGAAAATCTGATGGTCGGTGAAGAGGCAGAGGTGGAGGTCGTCGTCGGCAAAACCGGCATGAATGGTATTGCGGACAGGCGTGAAATGGATGTCCTCGGCCTTGTCGTGGAAGATGCTCTCGAGGCGGTCGGTCTGCTTCTCGCTGTCGGCAAGAATGCAGATGTCGTAGCCGCGGTCGATGTAGTCGCGGAATACCTGGCAGACGAGGTCGAAGTTCTTGTGGAGCGGCGGCTGGGGATGCGTCTGGAAACGAACAACGGCCGAACAAGTTTCGATGGGATTGGCGGCAAGATGGATGCGACGGAAGGCAAGGAGCTCGCTACGGAAGCGCGACGGCTCGGTGAGCAACTGTTCGCGGACGAGCGGCCGGACCGGGGCCTCGTCGTCGCTGACAGCCTCGCTCTCGGCAATGGCCTGCTGGCTGAATCCCTCGCCATAGATGCGCTCCACCTCGTCGCAGAGAAACGCCATGTCGCGCAGGACGAACAGCGAGTCGGCAGGAAGGAAGGCGAGGAAGGACTCGGCCTGCGACTGCGACTGGGCCGAGAGCTCTGGCACGATGGTGATGCTGTCGCAGCGATCGAGGCTCAGCTGCGTCTGGACATCGAATGTGCGCAGGCTGTCCACTTCGTCGCCAAAGAAATCGATGCGGAAGGGATAGTCGTTGGAGAAGGAATAGACATCGATGATGCCTCCGCGCACGGCAAACTGGCCCGGCTCGTAGACATAATCGACGCGACGGAAGCCGAAGCCGGCAAGCGTCTCCTGCACAAAGGCGACATCGACGCGTTCGCCGCGAGAGAGGGTCAGCGTCTGTTCGCTCAGCCGCCGACGGGTGACCACCTGCTCGGCCATTGCATCGGGCGAGGTGACGATGAAGAGCGGTCGGCCGCCGGCATCGATACGGCTCAGAACGTCGGTGCGCAGAATCTCGTTGCCCACATCCCGCTGTCCGTACTTTGCCGCCCGACGGAAACTGCTCGGGAAGCAGAGGACACTCTCCTCGCCAAGCACCTGGACAAGGTCATGATAGAAATAGCCTGCCTCCTCGGCATCGTTCATTACGAACACAAAAGGCACACCGAGCACCTGCGGTGCACATACGGCCAACGAGGCAAAAGCCAGCGGTGCGGCACTGCCCTGCAGGCCGGAAAGCGCAATGCAGCGGTCGTCCGACTTCCCGAGCAGGCGACCAAGCGCCTTCACGGCGGGATGCCGCGCAAAGCGAGCCTGAATGTCCTGTATCTGCATCAGGCGCCCTCCCCTGCTTTAAGTGATTCGACAAACTCCTCGGCGGCGGCCAGCGACTCCTGCTTGCCGACATCGAGCAGGCGAAGGTCGGGCTGGACATAACCGTAGATGGAGGCGCGGTCGCAGACCTTCAGGTAGAAGTCGATGATGCTGAAGCAATCGGGAAACTCGCCGAAGTAGTCGAAGAGGTCGGGCTTCATTACATGGATGCCGGCAAAGGCAAAGCGCTGGTAGCGCGAAGCGTCGAACTGCGGATAGGGGCTCCGCACCTCGCCCGTCTCGGTATTGGTCCAGCCGACAAGTCGCATATCGTCGTCGAAAAGCAGGTAGCGCGACGAGGGACGCTCGCTGACGAGCAGCGTGGCCGAGTGTTCCTCGCCAGCCTGCAGCAGTTCGTCGATGCGCACATTGCTCAGAATGTCCACATTGTGGATGAGGAAACCGCGCTGTACATCGCGCAGCAGCGGCTGGGCATGCTTTATGCCGCCACCGGTTTCGAGAAGCTTCGCCCGCTCGTCGGAGAACCAGACATGCATCGGGCCAGCGTGCGTAGTGCACCACTCCTCAATCATGTCGGCAAAGTGGTGGACGTTGATGACCGCCTCATGAATGCCGGCGGCGTTCAGTTTCTCGAACAGGTGCTGGAGCAGCGGCTTGCCGCCAACGGGAACCAGCGCCTTGGGCATCGTATCGGTGAGCGGACGGAGGCGAGTGCCAATCCCGGCTGCGAAAATCATGGCGCGCAGCGGAGGCACCGGCAGCAACGTCTGACTGATGTGCTGCTCGCGATGGATGATGTGCACTTCGACACCGAACTTGCGATGAATGTACTCCCCCAGATGCTGGGCGCTATAGACGCTGCGATGCTGGCCGCCGGTGCAGCCAAAGCAGAACATGAGGCTGGTGAATCCGCGCTGGATGTAGCGCTTTACGTGGGCATCGGCCAGCCGATACACACTGGCGAGGAATTCGAGAATCTCGCCGTCGTCCTCGAGGAAACGGATGACCGGCTCGTCGAGTCCCGTCAGCTGCTTGTAGGGCTCGTAGCGACCGGGATTGTGCGTACTGCGGCAGTCGAAGACGTAGCCTCCGCCATTGCCGCTGTCGTCCTGCGGGATGCCCTTGCCGTAGGAGAAGCTATACACCTTGACCACCAGCGGTCCGCTGCCATCGTACTTACTGAAGGTGGCAGGTCCGTCCTGCGGGTGCGTCTGGTAGGGATTGGATGGTGCCACCTTGTATCCGTCGGCTCGCCGTCGGGGCTCCTTGGCAGGCGGAGCAAACTGCGGCAACTCGACCAGCGCCGAAAGGACATCGTGGAGGTAGGGATAGGGACAGCCGTCGTCATTGAGCAGTTCGCGCAGGTTCTGCATGGCAGGCGGAATGCTTTCGAGGAAGTGCTTCTTCCGCTCAAAATAGCCGCGGAAGCCGTATGCGCCCAGCACCTGCAAAAGGCGGAAGAGCACACAGAGCTTCAGGTCGCTGCGGAACTGCTTCTCGTTCACCTCCATGTAGTGCTTCAGGCTGTCGATGTAGGTCTGAATGAGTTCGCGCCGAAGCTGGGGCGAATATCGCGCCGAGGCTTGCCAAAGGAAACTGGCTAGGTCGTACTGCATCGGGCCGCGGCGTCCGCCCTGGAAGTCGATGAAGTAGGGCTGGTCGTCCTTGTCGAGCATTACATTCCGCGCCTGGAAGTCGCGATACATGAAAGTGTCGCCAGGAATCGAGACGATGTCGCGGGCCATCAGTTGGAAAGTGGCTTCCAGCTTGAGCTCATGGAAGTCGAGCCCAGTGGCCTTGAGGAAGCAATACTTGAAGTAGTTGAGGTCGAAGAGGACGTTTGTCTCGTCGAGAGCCGCCTGAGGGTAGCAGTTCGAGAAGTCGAGTCCGCAAGCCCCTTTTATCTGCATGTCAGGCAGCAGCGCAATCGTCCGCCGAAGCAGTTTGCGTTCATGCTGATTGTAGCGCCCTCCGGCCTCGCGACCCGTCTTCAGCGTCTCGAAGAGGGAGCGGTCGCCCAAGTCGGTCTGCAGATAGCGAAGTCCGTCGCTGCTCTGAGCCACGATGGCGGGTACCGGCAGGCGGCAGCGGGTGAAGTGTTCCGAGAGATAACAGAAAGCGTGGTTCTCGTCGCGGCTGGTGCCCACCACCCCGATGAGGGTGGAACCGTCGCTGCCCATCAGCCGATAGTACTTGCGGTTGCTTCCCGCACCAGGTATCAGGTCGCACGAAGCGACGCGAAGCCCCGTCTTCTCCGTGAATAGTTTCTTTAGCAGTTCCATCTAATTCTTCCAAAGTTGCGTAATGCGCCGCCGAATGACGGCTGTATTAATCAAAGTAATAGTGAGCAAGAGTGCCAGCCCCAGCAGTACTGCAGGCCACATCGGTGCGGCAGACATCTGCGGGAACATTTCCCACAGAAGGCGCAGGTAGCTACCGCGAACAAGCCACAGCAAGGCGAGAGTGAACAGAAGTACCGCGACGTTTACGCCCAGAGTGAGCATCTGGTAGGGTCGCGAAACGCGGGCCGGACTGTAGCCTATCAGGAGAAGGTTGTGCAGCTTCTCCGAATTCTTCTGTACAAGAAGGTAGATGCTCAGCATCAGGATGTAGAACGACAGCAGGCAGATGAGCAAACCGACGGCCAGAACGATGCCCAACACCACCCGAAGCATATACATTGCGCGGCTGGCCTCGAGGTTGTCGTTCTCCAGCTCATAGTCTTTCGCATCCATGTAGGAGGCAATCGCTTCGTCGACCGTATTCTTCACCTCGACGATAAGTCGCGACGGTGCTGCCTTACGGTCTCCGCCGAAACGATCATTGCTCCACTGCATGAAGCTCTCGGGCACAAGAATGGTGTTGAGTCGCGAAGAGAAACCGACAATCCGCGCCTTGTAGGTGGTCTCCTGCCCGGCACCGCGAAGTGTCATGTCAATCTGCAGGAGACTTATCAGGCCTTCGGAAAGCTTTGGCAGCGACTTTGTCTGAGCGAAACCGAAGTTGTACAGCGCCAAGTAGCTGCGAGGCAGGATGATGGGAATCACTGGCGAGGCTGGGTCGAACTTCCAGTCGTCGAGCTTTGCATCTACATAGCGATCGGGGACACTCTCGAAGAACATCTCGGTGGAGATGCCGGCCATGCCCTTCAGCTGCAGACTGGCGCGAACGCCGTATCGGGCAGCCTCGAAGATGCCAACGCTCTGGGCAAAAGGTTGCCGCTCGAGGTCGGCAATCTCATCGGGGCGGAAAGTGGCATCCGTTCCCATGCCGAGCGCGTTCAGTCCCGTCACTCGTTTGTGGACTACCAGGTACTGGGCATGCAGGAAACCGTCGTCCTGAACGAAGAGGGGCCGGACATCGCGATAGAACTGAATGCTGAGCAGGACGATGAACATTCCCAAGAGATTGGCCAGAAAGAAGGCGACAAGCTGAGGGATACTCAAATGGTGCCGCAGCAGACGCCAAAGCAACTTTGTACCAGAGCACTTGGAGGCATCGGCTCCCGCTACAGGCTGTTCCTGCAGCTGTGAGACAGAGCACTTGGAAGCATCAGTTCCCGCTACTGGCTGTTCCTGCAGCTGGGTCGGAGAATGGTATTCGGAATGCGGTGTGGTCATAAAACGCAATGTGAATCGTAGGGCAAAGCGGGGTGCTTGCCGATACTTGTTATGATGAGTCCTGCACCTTGGGTGCGCACTTCCTGCAGCATCAGTTCGGCCATTGTGGAGGCATTGGTGTCGTCGAGGTGGCTAATGGGTTCGTCGGCCAGCATGAAGTCGAAGGGCTGGGCGAGCGCTCGGACGAAGGCCACCCGTTGCTGCTGTCCGAAACTCATCTTCCCGACGAGGGCGGCGGCTTTGTCGCCGATCCCAAGTGCATCCAACAAGTCCAGAATCTGGCGACGAGTCTTGTGGCGGGTCAGGCTGTTCTTTATCTCGATATTCTCCAACGCCGTGAGTTCGGGGAAGATGCGCAGGTCCTGGAAGAGCACAGTCAGATGCGTCCGCCGCATCTCGGTCCATTCCTGCATGGAGAGACTGCGAAGGTCGCGGGCATCGAAGCGGATAGTGCCTTCGTAGTCGTCGCGATGGCCAATGATGTAGCTGCAAAGCGATGTTTTGCCGCGACCGCTGTCGGCCTCGACAAGGTAGATTTTCCCTCGCTCCAATTCGAGCGTCTGCAGCCAGACATCGCTGCGGATATCCTTACGGCCGTGAAACACCGCGGGGAGCGTCTTGTCCAGAATGATGCGATTCATCGTTCAGTGGAGTTCTTCATTAGTTCATTTATCGGGCGGTCGAATACAAATTTCAACGCAACATGCTGCTCTTCGCCGAGTGCCACACTGACTCGCTGCAGCCCATTTGTCAATCCGAGGAGCGACGGAAACGAGGCACCAACGTAGTCGTCGAGGTGGTACTTCTCAATCCACCGGGCCGCATCGAACGAGGCGTAGAGCAGACGCCCCTCGACATCCTGGCGAGGCGCAATCGGCGATTCGTTCCTGCGAAGCACTTCGGCGGAGAGTTCCTCCGAGGGTGCCAGATACAGCAGGCCGTCGTGCGCTCCGAAGCAGAACGCTGTATCGTCGCCACGAAGAATGAAATCGCGGGGGCCAAGTGCCGAGAAGCGGAATACAGAACTGAGCAGTGAGCCGCGTCCCCACTGGGGTGCATTCTGCAGGAAGTATTCGTTCTTCAGCTGAGCGGCCAGGCAGCATTCCTTTATTTCCGTAGAGGCCTTGGAAAGATGGAGCGAGACATCGCCGTTCACCGAGCGGATTATCTCGTCGGCATCCACACAGAAGTTCAGCGCCAGCAGCAAAAGTCTCAACTTTATGTCTTTGCGCAGAAACGGCAGCAGCGATTCTCCATCCAGATTCGCACAAATCCATGCGGCTGGACGAGAGGGGCCGACATTCAGGAGAGCACCATTGATCGGACGAAGCAAGCCGAGCAGATCGTCGATGTGCGCCTTGGTTTCAGCGCTGACATCGCAAAGCCTGGCATCGAGGTTGATATCATTTTCACCGAAAGAGAGGTCGGCGACAAAACGCGTCGAATGGAGCTCGTTTTCGAAAGAAAGCAGTTTGGCCAAAGGTTCGCGCCAAGCCGATGGCAACATATCGAGCGAGGCTGACACTGCAACGGCTCCGGGTTCGCCTTCGACTTGCGTCAGATGCATCGAGGGCGAATGCTTCTCTTTCATCAAATCGGCCAGCTGGCGACGGGCGGTATTGGCATCGGAGGTGAGAACGCAATCCATTACCATCAACTTGCGGCGGTCGAAGGCCAGCAGCCACTTCCCTCCCCCATACCACTTCAAGCCTCGCTGCGACTCAACGTCGAATCCCTTCTCGCGCAACCACGCTTCGAAACGGCGGGCACTTTTCATGGAAGCCAGCAGGCCGAAGCCGCCCTCGGCAGTGGCAAAGACATAGGCGGGAACATCTGTGCGCAAACCGGCTTCCTGCAGGTCGTCGATGTGCCAGCGTTGCGAGGAGGGCAGAAGGCTGAGCAATCCCTTGTCGCTCAGGGTCTGTACATCGACCCGGGCTACAAGTCGGGCATCCGTCGGAAGATACTCCACGTAGTTATGCCTCCCGCCACAGCAAGCAAACCATCCTGCCACAGCAAGCAAAGGCAGGAGCCACAGCAAGTATTTTAGGTGACTTCGCTTCATTGGTCAGAAGTGTTAGGTGTGGAACAATTGGTTGCTTCATCGACTGCGTTGGCAAGCTGCATGAGATGAACAGCCACAAGGGCGGCAGTCTCGGTGCGCAGTCGGCTTCGTCCGAGCGTAACGCTGCGATAGCCAAGTGTTTCGGCCAGTCGCACCTCGTCGATACTGAAGTCTCCCTCAGGACCGATGAGCACCGTCGTCGGCACCCCTCGACGCAGAAGCGATGCAAGGTGGCACTTCGTGCTCCCCTCTCCGATGTCGGACGGCGAATAACAATGGCAGATGAACTTGTCGCCTTCGCGGGGCGTTCGGACAAATTCGTCGAAGGATAGCATCGGATGCAAAGCGGGCAGGAACTGCTTGTGACTCTGCTTCATGGCGGCGACAAGAATCTTCTCGATGCGCTCATTCTTCACCGTGCGACGCTCACTGAAGCGGCAGTCGAGGAAACTGAGTTCGTCGAAGCCAATCTCCGTAGCCTTTTCGGCAAGCCACTCTACGCGATCCATCAGCTTGGTGGGTGCCATCGCCAAATGGAGATGCCCTTCCCAGTCGCGGGGTGGACAATCCTTCGACATGATTCGATAGCGGCAATGGTGGTTCGAGGCCGCAGTTATCTCAGCCCGACAAAACGTCCCCCGGCCATCCATCAGATTAATCTCGTCTCCGGCTTGAAGACGAAGCACCTTGACAGCATGATGCGCCTCCTCCTGAGGCAGTTCGCCGCCGAGGGCAGAATCATAGAAATAGCGTTCCTCCTTCATGACTGCACACTCAGAATGCTAAGCTTTTTTCTCATGCTTGTAGCGGAAGAAGATGGCGAAGAGCACAGCTACCACCAGCGCATAGCAGGCAAAGATGTACCAGCAGATCTGCCATCCGGCAATGACTTCAGTGCCCGAGGCGCCCAAAGACTGAGGCGTAAAGACATAGTGGTTGATGACGGACTGCGCAACCAGCGTGCCGACGAAGGCACCGAGGCCGTTTGTCATCATCATGAACAGTCCCTGCGCACTGCTTCGGATGCTGTCGTCGGTTTCCTGATTGATGAACAGCGACCCGGAGATGTTAAAGAAGTCGAAAGCCACACCATAGACAATCATCGAAAGCAGGAAGAGCCACACCCCGCTGCCCGGATTGCCCAAGCCGAAGAAGCCGAATCGCAAGACCCATCCCAGCAGGGCAATGAGCACCACTCTCTTGATGCCAAAGCGCGAAAGGAAAAAGGGAATGAGCAGGATGCAAAGCGTCTCGCTCACCTGCGACAAGGAAATGAGGATGTTGGCATGCTGCACACCGAAGGTCGATTGGTACTCGGCAACGCTGCCAAAGCTGGTAATGAACGGGTTGGCATATCCGTTGGAAATCTGTAGACAGAAGCCAAGAAGCATGGCAAACAACATGAACACTGCCATGCGAGGATTCAGGAACAACTTGAAGGCATTCAGGCCCAAAGCCTCGAAGAGTGTCTTTTGCTGGCCCTCTCCCTTGTTGATCGGCATGCGAGGCATCGACAGCGAATAGGCTGCCATCACGAGGCTCAGGACACCGCTCACCATCCACTGTCCGGGCGTCGATTGTAAGCCGCAAAGGTCCACAATCCACATCGTCACGATGAAACCCACCGTTCCCCAAACGCGGATGGGCGGGAAAGCCTTCACCGTGTCCAGTCCCGCTTTCTCCAATGCCGAGTATGCCACCGAATAGCTGAGGGCAATCGTAGGCATAAAGAAGGCAACAGAGAGGGTGTAGAGCGAGAACAGCATGCCGAAGTCGGGATTGGAACCTGCTTGGTATCCATAGAGCGAGGCGCCAATCATGAAAAGACCGGCCAAAGCATGGCAGAGACTCAGGACACGCTGGCCCTCCATCCAACGGTCTGCCATGATACCCATCAGGGCAGGCATGAAGATGCTCACAATACCTTGCACAGAATAAAACCAGCCGATATGGGAACCGAGACCCACTCCGGCAAGATAAGTACCCATGGAAGTCAGATAGGCTCCCCAAACAGCAAACTCAATGAAGTTGAGAATGGTGAGACGTGATTTAATGTTCAACATGTTTATTTACGATTTAACGATTTTTGATTTAAGGATTTTTGATTTGATGATTTACGAGTTAATGATTTATCCACTTTGCGTCCTACTCATCAGGGAAGGAGTTGGAATGAGGTCTTCCCTACTCCACATAAAGCACCAAGCCCTTCAGGTATTCGCCCTCGGGATGATAGATGTTGACGGGATGGTCGGCCGGCTGATGAAGTTGGTGGAGTATGCGTACTCGCCGCCGGCAGATGGCAGCCGCAGTGAATACGGCGAGTCGGAACTGGTCTTTGCTGACAGCCTGCGAACAGCTGAAGGTGAAGAGAATACTGCCCGAAGGCATCTTCTCCATTGCCCGCGCATTGAGTTTCGTGTAGCCTCGCAGTGCATTCTTCAGCGAATCCTTGTGCTTGGCAAATGCTGGCGGGTCAAGGATGACAAGGTCGTACATCGGCTTCATCTCGTCCAGGAAGCGGAAAGCATCTTCGGCAAAAGCTTCGTGGCGCGAATCGTTGGGAAAGTTCAGCTGCATGTTTTCGTTAACCAGTTCGATGGCCTTGGCGCTGCTGTCCACACTGTGGACCAACTGCGCTCCGCCTCGCATGGCATAGACACTGAATCCGCCGGTGTAGCAGAACATATTCAGCACCCTGCGTCCCCTCGCGTATTGCTCGAGCAAATGTCTGTTATCACGCTGATCGACAAAGAATCCCGTCTTCTGTCCCTTTAGCCAGTCGATGCGGAAGCTGAGACCATTTTCGCGGGCCACATTGTCGCGGCACTCTCCCCAGAGGAAGCCATTCTCCTGAGCAAGCTGTGCCTTGAAAGGCAATGTCGTTTCACTCTTGTAATACACTGCACAGAGATTGTCTCCCATCACTTCGCGGAGTGCCTGTACGATGGCCTCCCGATTTACATGCATGCCGACGCTGTGAGCCTGCACTACGGCTGTCTTTCCATAAATATCGATGACCAGTCCGGGCAGATTATCTCCTTCGCCATGAACGAGGCGATAGATGTCGCTGTCCTCCCTGCCAGTCAAGCCGACACTGCGACGCACAGCCAGCGCAGCGGCAAGCCGGCTACGCCAAAACTCGCCGTCGATGGGCTCATCGTCAAACGTCAGGATGCGGACTGCGATACTGCCTATCTGCCAATGACCGCGAGCGAGGAATTCCCCCTCGGAGTTGCAGACATCGACGATATCGCCTTCGTCCAAGTCACCATCGACATGATGCACTGCACCCGAGAACACCCAAGGATGAAAACGTTTCAGGCTCTCATCCTTTCCTCGGCGCAGGAATATTGTTTTTCCACTACTCATTGTTTTTATTCTATTAAGCAAAATGCATCAAACAATCATGCACTATGAATTACAAGCCAAGGTATCTTCCAGTTCATAGCCCTCGGCCTTGATGCGGAGAAGTTCCCTGTAAAGTTGAATACAAGCCCAGGCATCGGACGCTGCATAGCGTTTCTGTGCGTCGGTCAACACGTCGGCCTCCCAGTTTGAGAGCTGCTGGGACTTGCTGATGCACTGTCCGAACACATTCGCATAGAGGCGACGCAGACTCTGATCGATGATGCCCATCTCTCGCGCTACATCCTGAACATCGACGAAGGTGCCTGGCTTGAAGCTGCGACGCTGAGTAAGACGCAGGAAATCGTCATGCAGGGAAAGTCCCACCTTGAGCAAGCGCCGATCAGAAAGTAACGTGAGCAGGCAATTGGGCAAATCAATCATGTGAAGACGAAAGAGAAAGCAGATGTCGTCGGTGCTCACCTGCAAGAGTGCAACGGGATGCATCGGACCCTTGCGGAACGAGGGCCGCGTCTCGGTGTCGAAGCCCAAGATGGGCTGCCGCATCAAGAAATCCACCGCACGCTTTGCAGTCTCCACGCTCTGTATCACCTCGATACGACCGCCGAACAATACGCGGGGCAAACCGGAGATGAGCGACTTGTCGAATGAACTATAGAGCCGCCTCATCGGCATCATCCCTGATGGTGTAGCGTAATTGGTGCAGCCTGCGCAGAGTGTCTAACAGAGCCTGCCCCCAGTACAGTTCAAAGTTGTCCATCACTTCCCACAACGCATCGTGCATGCAGTCTTCGATGCGCTGCTGATAGACCGAGACAAAGTTTCTCAGAGGCTGATATACGTCGGCCAGCCCCTCGCTCACCGAATGCCAAACTCGTTCCTCAGGTCCCAAGTCGGTCATCGAAATGTCCTCGTATTCGTCGTCGTCCTGCATGATGGCGCTCACGATACGGCAGATCCACTCATAGTCCTCCTCTTTTACATGCTCCTCGCACAGGAAATCGCCACTACACTCTACAATAGGGAGTTGCAGCGCTCTTGCATAAATCTGTGGCAGCAGTTTGAGCTGTGCTGCGATGAAATCGTCCTTGTCGCATCCCTCACAGCCCTCGAGGAATGCACAATACTGCGCAGCCACCGCAACGAACTCGAGTGCCTCGCGTCCGTAAATTACATTGACTGTTTTCTTCGCTTTCATAGGGAAAATCTCTTGGTAATTCACTCGCAAAGATATAAAAAGAAATGCAACGCGCAAAGAAAAGGCAAGAAAAAATGAGCGGGCGACATGAAGTCTCGGATATAAGACTGCATGTCGCCCGCAGGTTTGCGATGTAGGGCGGATTACTTGAGCGCTACCGTCAGAGTCTTTTCACCCTCGGTAATCTCAAGCTTGTCCTCGCGCAGAAGCCAACCCAAAGCAAGATAGAGATCCTTCTCAGTCTTGAGCTTAGCAGCCTTCTTGAGTTCCTTCACGTCAAGCGCGCCATTCTGATTCAGTGCCGTCCAAACATCGCCGGCAAACATTCCAACTTTTGAATTCATAACTTTTACCCTTAAAACAACTTATTAACTAAATCCGCTGCAAAGGTAGCCCAACTGGCCGAATCGGACAAATATTCGCGCCTTATATGGACTTTCGTCGCAAATTACTTGACTTAAATCATCGTCGTTTGAAAGATTTATTGTAATTTCGCAGCGGAAATGCAAACAGAAAAGCGCATGAAACTAACAGGATTTTTTGGCATCAAAGCCGCTGTAGTCGCACTGATGGCACTGGCTGTGCTGACCGGATGCCGGCGGCAGTCGCGATGGGAGCGTATCGAAAGGGAGGCACGGACTTTCACCGCAAAAGAGTGTCCGTTCAACGTGGACGACTATACGCGAATGGACAGTACGACATTCGACATCGACACCAAGTGCTACTATTATAATTATACGGTAAGCGGAATTCTCGACAACGACAGCATATATAACGAGGAACTAAACGAAAACTACCGCCGGAAGACACTCGACGAGATACGCACCAGCATCCAGCTGCGCGGATACAAAGAGGCCGGACTGACGCTGGTGTTCCGTTACTACAGCGCGCAGTCCGGTCGTCTGCTGTCCGAATATCGCTTCTCGAAGGAAGACTACTCGAAGTAGGGTACTGAAATCGTCACTTTAACGCGATCTCGCATCTCGTCACAGCCAAGAACAGGCTGTCGAAGTGCCGACCCACTCCTCTACTCCTCGGGTTTCATGTTCGTATAGACTGTCTGGACATCATCGAAATCCTCAAGTTTCTCGACCATCTTGTTGATGGTGTCGCGTTGCTCGGGAGTGACGTCCTTCAGGTCATTGGGAATGTAAGTGAACTCACCGCCGACCTCCTCGAAACCGTCGGCCTCGAGTTTCTTCTGAATCTCGTTGTAGCTTGTCGGTTCGCCATAAATGGTGATGGTGGTCACATCCTTCTCCTCGTCGTACTCCTCGTCGTACTCCTCCTCCACTCCGCAGTCAATCATCTCCAAGATGAACTCGTCCATGTCCATGTCGGGCTTCTTCTTGAAGGTGAACACACACTTGTGGTCGAAAAGGAATGCCAGCGAACCGGTGGTGCCCATATTTCCACTGAACTTATTGAAGACGCTGCGCACATCAGCTACCGTACGAGTGGTGTTGTCGGTAAGTGTATCGACGAAGATGGCTACTCCGTGAGGACCATATCCTTCGTAGGTCACCGATTTGTAGTCGCTCTGGTCCTTGCCCATTGCGTTCTTGATTGCACGCTCGATGTTGTCCTTCGGCATGTTTTCGCGCTTGCAGACAGCGATAATCGAACGCAGCGATGGATTGTTCTCCGGCTCTGGTCCACCAGCCTTTACGGCGATGGCTATCTGCTTGCCCAGTCGGGTAAATGTCTTGGCCATGTGGCCCCACCTCTTCAGCTTTGTAGCTTTGCGGTATTCAAATGCTCTTCCCATAATATCATTTACTATTTAAAGATTTACTTTATTTAAGGATTTGAGGATTTACGATTTAAGGATTTATGATTTGAGGATTTATGATTTGAGGATTTACGATTTAAGGATTTACGATTTGAGGATTTATGATTTGAGGATTATCTCAGCTCTGCACCGAGTTGTGTGGTGAGTTGCTGGATGAGTTTCTGCATGATAGCGTCGATCTGCTTGTCGTTCAATGTCTTTTCGTTGTCCTGCAGGATGAAGTTTACGGCATACGATTTCTTGCCTTGCGGAAGATTCTTGCCTTCATAGACGTCGAACAGGCGGACGGCCTTCAGCAGTTTCTTCTCCGTCTGATAGGCGATGCGCTCAATCTGTACGAACTCGACACCTTCGTCGAGCAGCAGGGCAAGGTCGCGGCTGACGGCAGGGAAACGGCTGATTTCCGTGAAGGTCACCTTCGCATTGCGGATAGCCTTCATCAGTTGATTCCAGTGCAGGTCGGCGAAATAGACTGGCGCACTGATGTCGAACGTCTTCAGGATGGCGGGGCTTACAGTGCCCATCTCCACCAGCGTCTTTCCACCGCGATTCTGAATAGCAATGCTCTTGCCGAAGATGTCCGAATGTCCATCGGCAAACACCAACATGCCAAAGGGAACACCCAGTCGGGCAAGGATATTCATCACATTTGCCTTCAGCTCGGCAAACGAAGTGTCCTCGTCGGGATGTGCCCAGCTGCCACTCACCCGACGTCCGGTCAGCCACAGACCCATGTGGTAATCCTCGCTGTAGGCATCGAGTACATGTTTGATGACCTCCGGGTCGCGGCTGCTGCTCACTCCGGGAATGATGACCGGCGAGCGCTTCTCGGCCGAGAAGCGATAGCAGTTGCCAAACTCGAACAGGTGGAGGTCGGCATTCCGATAGCTCGTATTGCGGGCAATGGACTCGAGGCCGCCGAAGAGCAACGTCTGGCGCAGCGCGTTCAGGTCCTGACTGAGCGGATTGAGCAGGCGGACGAGATTCTCCGGCCGATAGCTTTCCAGTCCGTCGTAGTAGGCTGCACGCTGCAGGCTGTTGTTCAGTATCTCGCGGAAGCCGGCACCCACCAGTTGCTCGCCCACGAGGTTCTGCAGCTTGTGGCTACGGTCCGGTTCGCCCTTTACGGAGAGGCTGCTCTTCAGGGTCGTGGGTATCTCTACATTGTTATATCCGTAAATACGAAGGATTTCCTCCACCACATCGCAGGGGCGCTGCACATCCACCCGATAGGCTGGCACTACGAGCGTGAGCCCTTCGGCCGTCTCCTTCTCGATGCGTATCTCGAGGCTTTTGAGAATACTCTTTACGGTCTCGGCGGGAATATGCTTGCCGATCAGCGCATCCACATAGGCGTAGTCAAGGGTTACGGTGAAATCCGAAGCGGGACGCGGACAGACATCCACAATCTGCATGCTCACCTTTGCGCCGGCCAGTTCCCGAGCCATGATGGCAGCCTGCTTCAGGGCATAAATCTGTCCGTGTGGGTCGATGCCGCGTTCGAAGCGGAAGCTGGCATCCGTCGAGAGTCCGTGTCGGCGGGCACTACGGCGAATCCAGGTGGGATTGAAGTAGGCACTCTCGAGCAGTACATCCTTCGTCGTCTCGTAAGTGCCACTGCCCTTGCCGCCAAATACACCGGCGATGCACATCGGTTCGCGCGCATTGCAGATGGCCAGATCGTGGTCCGACAGTTTGTGCTCCACACCGTCGAGCGTGACAAAGGGTGTACCCTCGGGCATCGTCTTCACCACCACCTGCCGACCCTCTATCATGTCGGCATCGAAGCAATGGAGCGGCTGGCCGTAGGCCATCATGATGTAGTTCGTGATATCTACTATATTATTAATGGGGCGCAGGCCGATGATGCGCAGCCTGTCCTGCAGCCACTCGGGGCTTTCCTTCACCTCGCATCCGCTGAGCGACACGCCGCAATAGCGCGGACAGGCCTCGTCGTTCTCGATGCGGATGTCGATGGGCAGCGACTCGTCGTCGACCACAAAGTCGTCGCACGACGGACGGTGCAATGCCGTCTCGTAACCGTTCTGCACAAGCCAGGCATACAGGTCGCGAGCCACACCGTAGTGGCTGCAAGCGTCGGCGCGGTTCGGCGTGATGTCCACCTCGATGACGAAATCGCTCTCCAGATGGTAGTACTCGCTGGCAGGCGTTCCCACGACAGCCGAGTCGGGCAATACGATGATGCCGCTGTGGTCCTTGCCGATGCCAATCTCGTCCTCGGCACAAATCATGCCATTGCTCTCTATGCCGCGCAACTTGCTGCGCTTTATCGTGAAGCAGTCGTCGCCGTCGTAGAGCTTCGTCCCGACGACAGCCACCACCACCTTCTGTCCGGCAGCCACGTTCGGAGCGCCACAGACTATCTGGATGGGCTCGCCCTGTCCCACATTCACCATGCAGACATGCATGTGGTCGCTGTTGGGATGCACCTCGCAGGTGAGCACTTCGCCAATCCACAAACCCTGCAGTCCGCCCTTTACGGCCTGCACCTCTTCTACGCCGTCCACCTCGAGCCCTACGCTCGTAAGTGCGGCGGCAACCTCCTGAGCCGAGAGTGTGGTATCCACATATTCCCGCAACCACTTATAAGAAATCTTCATAAGTCTTTCTGATACGTTATTCTGTACTCATTTTCATTTTGCCGTGCAAAATTAGACAAAATCCCACACTTGACAAAGAAAACTTCGCATAATTTACGGACAGTGCATAGATTAGAGGGCAAAAGCAGGCTCTGGCAAGGGGGCTGTTGCGAAATACTGTGCCATTAAGCGTCGCAAGCACCGTGCCGCATCGCGGTCCGTAGCCAATGACGTCTTTCGCCTCACTTTCTCCTGAACCTAAACAGTCAAACGCAACGGCTGCGAGTAAGTGAGAGGAAAGTGAAGCTCGCTTCGACTTTCCCGAGCGGAAGCAGACTCGAACATTGCGCAAAATTCTATTTGCAAAATGCAAAATGCAAAACTAATTTGAAATATATTTACATGCACTCCATTATTTCATGCAAAGAGATTTTCAGTTTATTTACACAAACGTCACGCTGAACAGTATTCACCCTCAAGACTGCCTCCAGATATATACCCGCCCGTATGTCGGATCTGCGACAGCACCTCACTCGTCACCTCAGTGCTTGAAAGCCCGCGTCTGCTCCAGTTTCGAGGAGAGGATCAGGCTGTACAGCCCGCTCTCGTTGATGACGATGGCTCGGGTTTCGTAGGCACTCTCCCGAATTGGGAGGGTGCCCTTGTCTTCCTCGTCAACATGGTCTGCCGGCGCGTTATATTCAGTCTTGCTACGCAGGCGCAGAAACCTATAACATCTCTTTGCTATATTAGTATTATCTCTTCGTCTGCAAAGATACGAATTAATAATTGGGAAATAGGGGCACCGCGGGCACCGATTTTGCATTTTGCATTTTGCATTTTGCAAACAAAAAATAAAAAAAAAGTAGGCGGCCATATTTACTATTTATTATTAACCAATGATTGGTTAATTTAATAATATAATATTGGGATGCACCCCATATTTTTTTTCCAAATGCAAAATGCAAAATGCAAAATCCGAGGAGGGGGTATTTTAGCTAACAGACTTCTATTCAGTATATTCCGCATGATTTACGGCAGCGTGGAATTGCGATGGAAAGTGCCCGAATGGGCTGTTTTGCATGTTTTCGGCGAAAAAAACACCTTTCGGAGAGGTCGAAAAAGCGCCAAAAAGTGAACGAATGCCCCACTTTTCCCCGAAAATGGATTTTCTGAGCGGGAAAAGGCTCGAAAAACATGATTTCAAAATTTGCCCAAAAGCGAGAAAAAAGGGCTTTTTTAGCACATTTCACCCTTTTTGCCGTTTTTGAAACAAAAATGCCGTTTTTTGAAGTATTAGCCCCGACTTTTTCAAAAAAAGAGAGTGAAAAGACCGAAAAGCCCCCACTAACGCCATGAGTAAAGGGAGCCTCGAAACGGGACTCACTTGAGTTTCGACGAAAGTGAATATATTATTTAAT
>JAILBW010000232.1 GCA_024680695.1 Bacteroidaceae bacterium | reverse complement strand
CACCCTCCTCCGATGCATCGGTGCCTGTGAGAGTGGCGGTGAGCTTGACTGTCTGTCCTGTGCTGGAGGAGTAATCGGCCGTCTCGGCGATGTCGCCCGAGTCGCAGGCAGCAAAGATGAGCGGCAGGATGAGCAACCCCACTGGGATGATGTAATGACGTCTTTTCATCATGTTCTCCTCAGAAACTATATTGCAACTGTACGGTGGCCATGTGGGTGCTGATGCCCAAGTCGTCGTTGTCGCGATCAAGCTGTGTCTCGTGCCCGTAGCGGCCAGTGAACTGATACATGGCACTCAGCTTCAGGTTGCACTTATTGATGTAGTAGTTCACCACGGCGGCCGGCATGTTCAGGAAACCGTCGCGGCTACTGCCGTTGCGGTCCATGAAGTCGAAGCGTGCTCCCACCTGGATGCAGGGCGTGCAGAAGTAGCCCACCTGGCCGTATGCTCCCCAGTAGTTGAAGGTACGGTCTATCTTCTGCCGATTGGTGAAGCCCACATGCATCCAGTATCCCTCGGCAGCCACGTACCAGCGGTTCATCAGCATGACCCATTCGATGCCCATGCGTCCGTCGTTGGTGCTCTCGCTCTCGCTCTCCACGTTCAGTCCTCCACTCAGCCCGAAGAGCATGTGGCGGGCGTGCAGCATGTGGCTGTTGCCCTGTGTGGAGGGCATCTGTCCCCAGGGCATGAAGGTGATGCGCCCGGCGTAGAGCAGGCTGGGGATGTGCCAGTCGTCAGACAGCGTCTTCGTAGCTGTGTTCACGCCGCTACCCGTGCCGTTCCAGAGTCCCACTTCGTAGCCCATCATCCATCCATCGGCTCTCCGCTCGCTGCCCAGCGATGTCACGCCGTGAAACTCCACGCCGAGGTCGAATCCCGTACCGATAGTCGGTGTGACGGCATTTAGGCTGTAGGGCATGATGCTCGTGGCGATGAGGGAGGTGGGGAGTGCCGGGAACAGCGTCTCGCCCAACGTGGTGAGGTAGGCATGGGTGAAGGGTGTCTTGAACTTGCCGGCGCGGAAGCGTGCGGCAGGCGTCAGCCGATAGTCTATCCATGCTTGCTGCAGCACATTGCCTCCCGTGGCTGCCGCATTGACCGAGAGGTTATAGTCCAAATTTCCGAACATCCGTCCTGTGAATCCGATGATGCCGTAGGGCATGGCGAATCCGCTGTTGGCTACATTGTCTTGGTTGTATGCCTTGTCCAGTCCTTCGTCGTCATAGTAGTTGAACGTTCCCTTTGTCTGCAGGAAGAGGTAGGGCTTGAAGACGAAGTGTCCGTCCTTGCTCTGTAGGGTGAAGCCCCGGTCGTCAGCGATGCCCAGCACTCCGTTTTCCATATCGATGTGTCTGGTCGGCTGCTGTGCTGCCAGGCTGCATGTGGCCAGGGCAGCGAATAATAACATATATGTCTTTTTCATAAGTCTGTAATATTGTGAGGTGAGAAATATTTCCATCAAAGGCTTTCGAGGAAGCGTACGAGTGCGTCGCGGTCTTCCTTTGGCATCTGGCGGAAGAGGTTTTTCGATGCCTCGCCTTCGCCGCCGTGCCACATGATGGCTTCCGTGAAGTTGCGTGCCCGTCCGTCGTGCAGGAAGCAGGTGTGTGCGTTCACCTTCTCCTGCAGGCCCACGCCCCAGAGCGGAGTGGTGCGCCACTCATTGCCGCGTGCCAGCCCGCTCACGTAGTTGTCGTTCAGACCCACGCCCATAATCTCGCTGCCCATGTCGTGAAGCAGGAAGTCGCTGTATGGGTGGACAGTCTGTCGTCCCAGCCAGGGCAGCTCTGTGCCATTGAGTAGCGTGGCGCCGCGAGGCCGTGTGTGGAGGGTGGATACATGGCACAGGTGGCACCGCGCCTCGTAGAAGCGCTTCTCACCCTCGGCCACGTATTGTCGGTCTGTGATTTGCCGTCCCCGATAGCTCACCTTGGTCGAGGTCGAACCCAGTCGGCGAGCAGGTACGCCTAGGCCGTGCAGATAGAAGTCCACGTCCTCCATGTCTTCGGTGCTCACGTCCAGTTTGTCGTACAGCAGACCCATCATCGAGCCCTCCTCCATTTGACGCTGTCCCTCGCATATCTCCTCGGGATAGCGGCTGTTGGTGGATCCCATATCGCTGCTGAAGCCCAGTTCGACGGTGAGGTCGGCATGCTGTGCCTTGTTGCCCGAGAGTCCCAGCTGTCGGATGCCACGCTCGACGATGTAGTTGCATCGTCCGCTGATGCCATATTCAGGGTAGTTGCTTTTCCGGCCCAGTTCTTCAATCTCATTGCGGTCCAGTGCCATCATCTGCCCCATGCCTACATGGCGGAGAGGAATGCGTACGGTGCAGAAAAGTTCCTTCGGGTCGATGGGGTCGTCCGTATCGCCATACCGGGCATACCAGTCGGTGATGGTGTACTCGGGGTATGCCAGTTCGTAGCTCTCTCCGTCGGGGAATTGGAATTGCTGATAGTGCCAGCGGCATTCCAGCTTTCCCTCGGCGGTGACGCCATAGATGCTCTGGTCGTGCAACACGCGTCCATAGTTCTGGAAGAAGGCTCCGTTCTTTCGTGTCACATACACCAGCATGGACGAGAACCCGTAGGGCCCGCTGCCATAGACGGGAGTGCCGTCCGGGTCGGTGCCTGTCTGTGTCCACAAGGCAGGCTTGGTGCGTCCCGCGTTGCGATGGCAGGAGCCGCACGAGTAGCCTGCATACACCGGTCCCAGGCCAGTGGCCGAGTTCAGCGGATTGTCATAAAGGCGGTCGCCGCGATTGAAGCGTTTCTCGTTGGCCGGAATGTCACCCACCCAGTCGGCGTCCGTGTCAAAGGCAAAACTGGAGTTCTTGAATACGGTCGATGTGCCGGCCGACAGCGCATAGCCATCCGGCACCTCGATGTTCTCCACGTCCAATGTGTCGTCATCCTCACAGCCCGTCAAGGCTGTGAGGATGATACATGCGAATGTATATATGAATATTTTTGTTGTTTCTGTCAGTCTCATGATGGATTCTAGTATGTGCGTGCCTCGCCGTTCTTGAACAGCAGGAACTCCAGCGTGTGGAATCCACGTACGTTCTGAGCGGCTTCGATATCTTCGTCTTCTTGGCCATCGGTCCATTCCATCTTCGAGAAGTCGCCGCTGACGAGCACTTCCTTGATGGCATCCACATCCAAGGGCCACGAGTCCATGTTGGGATCGAGCCCCAGCTCATCCACAGGACCGAAGAGGAATGCCTCACTGGACTCCCACGGCTCGCGTGCCTTCATCCATGCGTTGGCAGCTGCCTTGAAGGTAGCAGTGGCGGGCTTTGCCTGTAGTGCCTTGACGGCTTGGTCCAGTTCGGTTGCACGCTGCTTCAGGTCGCTGTACGTAGGCACCACTACGTCGTCCACATACGTGTTCACGATAGCGGCCAGTGCCTTGTCGTCATCCACATTGTTGAAGTAGCCCTTCACCTCGTTGTCCAGCACCTCGCCCAATGCGGCACAGGCCTCGGTGGCTACCAGCACACTGGCGTGGCCGATGTAGCTACGGAACGGGGCCTTCATTCCCGACTTGATAGCGGTGTATGCTGCGTTGATGGCTGTCTTGGTGGAGGTGTAGAGGACGGCATTGTTCTTCTTCAGATAGGAGGCTATCGAGTTGGCGGCCTCCGTGTTGTTTCGTGTACCGTTGAAAGCATTGCGGATGGACTGGATGTTGTTGGCATAGTCGTCAATGGAGTGGAAGCTGTACCACGACTCCACGGCATAGACGGCCTCGGTGTATTTACCTTTCTCCCAAAGGTCGCGCGGTTCGCCAATCTTCGACGAGCCCACCTCGCTGGCGATGTCGATACATCCGTCAATGATCTGCTCGATGCAGTCGTTGTAGCTCTTGTAGGTCTGGTTGGGGTTGGGATGCTTGAATGTCTCGGCGAAAGCTCCTGTGGAGACGCCGTCCTTGACATAGTCTTTCAGCCAGGCATCGCTTAGGTCGGCAGCATCCTTTGCCAGCAGGGTGGAGACGGCTGAGGAATAGCGTCCCCAGGCTTGCACATTGTTTGCTGTCACATCCAGGTTGTTGTCCTCGATCGTCACGTCGGCAGTTCCTTCGGGAATCTGCACGCCTGGTTTCTCGTTGGGGTTGGGCGTGGACTCATCATCGTCGCCACAGGCGGTGAAACCAAGGCTGAGGCTCAGGAGTCCGGCATAAAAATAGTACTTTTTCATTTTGTTAAGTGTTTTTGTTGTTTGTAATATGTTCAAAAGATAACTATGCACTATGCATTTATGAATTACGTATTGGCAGGAACCATCCCGTAAAGGCCACTCCCAGTGCAAATTCGTTCTCTTCGTGATACTTGCCTCCGCCGATGCGGCGCTTTGTGTAGTCAGCCTTGATCACCAGATAGGGCAGTGGGCGATAGTTCACGCCAGCCACCCACATCGAGGTCTTCAGTCGCTGGTCGGCCACCATCAGTTTGCTGTTGTAGGTGAAGGACTTCACCTTCTCCTGCGAGTTGTAATACTCGTAGCGGGCAAATGGGATGATGTCGGGCATGCGCTGTGCCGGGATGAGGCTCTTCAGTCGGAGACCTGTCTCTCCGCCATAGCTAACAGCCTTGTCTGCGATGGGCACCACGCGGCTATAGGGTGCCTTGTTGCTCAGTTTTACATTGCGCTGGCTCAGCAGTACACCATTGTCCAGCGTGCCACTCAGGATGTTGGCGCGGGCAATGAAGTAGCGATGCTGATACTGGGCATCCACCGACCAGATGGTCACCGGCACACGGAACGAATAGGTGTGGGGCTTGTCGCTGTTCGACGCTGTGTTGCGGCAATAGTAGAACGAAGCACCGAGTCGCAGGCCTGGTATGCCGCGATAGTTCAGGCGGGCTACATAGGCAGGCGATGTGAAGTTGTCAGTTTCGAAGAGTCCCTGCTTGCCTCCTGCCACCCAGGTGTTGCGGTCGAAGCCATTGGCATTCAGGCCTGCCACCACCATTGCCTGGTAGTCGAACGAAGCCCAGCGTCGTCCCACCTGTCCCAGGATGGAGAGTCCCGTTTCGTGCCAAGTACTGGGCAGGATGGTAGCCTCGCCCTCGGGGCGTACGGTGCCGAAGAAGAGGATGGGCTCATGGTGGGCATTGGTGAGGCCTACGGGAACTATCTGATGGCCCACTCGCAGCATGAAGGTGTTGTTCAGGCGGTAGGTCAGGTGAAACTGTTCCAGTGCCACTTCGCCGCCCTTCTCCACTTCGGCCTCGTATTCGCCGTTCTCCGTATTCTCCAGTTCGAGGGCCGAGCCTGTGCCACCACTCTCGAACTCGATCTCGGTTCCCAGCATCCAGTGGCGATTGAATTTATAATCGCCGGCAATGACAAAGCGTGGGATGGAGATAGTGTTGCGCTTGATGTCGCTGTTGCCTGTCGTTGTTCCGTTGAAGCGATTGATTCCGTAGTTCTTAAAGGCAGCCACCATTTCTCCATATCCGCCCAAACGGCAGCGCCCGAACGATTCATACTCCGTCGAATCATTGTTCCATTGGGCATGCGCGCTCAATGCACCTGCCAGCATAGCAGCTATTGCAGTTCGTCGTCCGTTAATGTGTTTCATGCATTTCGTTTCTCTGTTTGGCGCTGCAAAGGTACGGCGTTTTGTCTGTTCCGACAATACGCAAAAAAGATGATTTTGCGCTCCAAGACGTCATCCTGCCACTACCCACAATTGATGATTTTGCCCTTTAGCGTGGTCTGTAGCCCCCACTTTGCTCCTCCCGTCGGCACGGCGAATGAAGAAAAATACCTACCTTTGCGGTGAGAAAAAAGAAACGAAATGACCGAGAAATACCACAGAAACGATCCGATGAGCGATGTCATCAGTGATGACTACCGAATGCTGCAGTTGATAAACCGCTTCGGCATCACTCTGGGCTTCGGCGATCACAGTGTGGCCGACACTTGCAGCGCTGCCGGAGTCGATACAGCCACATTCCTTGCCGTAGTTAATTATGTAAAGGACGAGACTCATTCGCGCCCCGACGCCCTGGCCGACGTAGTGTCCCTGCCAGCACTGATGCAGTATCTGAAGAACAGCCACAGCTATTTCGTGGACTACCGCCTGCCTCATATTCGCAGGCAACTCATCGAGGCCATTGACTATTCGGCCGGCGGACGCATTGCCTTTCTCATCCTGCGCTTCTACGACGAATGGGCAGCCGAGGTGGCCCGCCACATGGAATACGAGAATACGTCGGTGCATCCCTACGTGGAGCGCCTGCTTCATGGTGTACTCCCTGCCGAAACCTTCGAGAGCATTGTGTGCCGCCATGAGGACAGCCACTCGAGTATCGAGAAGAGCATTGCCGAGCTGAAGAGCATCATCATCAAGTATTCCCCCACCGGAACGAATGCCCAGCACTTGAGCGATGTACTGATGGAGATCTACATGGCCGAGGAAGACCTCCTGCTTCACTGCCGGCTGGAGGATACACTCTTTGCCGAATGTGTGCGCCGGCTGGAGCGCGAAGTGCGCCAGCGCGGGACGACTGCCGACATCGGGAATAACGAGTGTCCGGCCGATTACTCATCAAACGAGGAACTGAGCGAGCGCGAGAAGGAGATTGTCGCAGAGGTGGCTCGCGGACTGAGCAACAAGGCCATCGCCGAGGCGCTCTTCATCAGCGTGAACACTGTTATGACCCACCGCCGCAACATCAGCCGCAAACTGAGCATTCACAGCACCGCCGGACTCACCATCTATGCCATTGCCAACGGGCTGGTGAGCCTGGAAGAGGTATAGGCAGTGCTTCCTCCGAGAATGAGCAATGGGCCTGTCTCTCCGTTGCTTTGGCTACCAACCCACCTGACGCCCGTTTTTCTGTCTCGAAGAGGGTAGAAAGGCTATGGACTAATCAAATGTCTTCTCCCCTACTGCCAGTCCGAACTCCTTGCTGATATAGTTGTCCGTCGTGCGGCAGGCTTCACCGGCAAAGGCGCAAGCCGTCGCTACGAGGCGCGACCAGGCATCTCGCCCCAGACCGGGCAGCGACTCCTTCGTAATGCCCTCCCAGACGAGGGCGCAGGCCATTCCCGCATTGAAATTGTCGCCCGCACCGACCGTACTCACTACACCCTCCACCTTCGGCACCTCGAAGCGGAAGTGCCCCCGAGGGGTGCAGACGCTCACTTCGTCGGCCCCTGCCGTGCAAATAAACAGCGGGCACAGCGCCCGAATGTGCTGCGCATAGATGGCCTCTGCATCGCGCAGCCCGAACATCACCTCAAAGTCGTCGGCACTGCCCCGCACGATGGTGCTCTGGCGGAAGTTGCTGCGAATCACCGGCATCAGCGCCTCCAGTTCGTGGGCATGGCTGCGCCGGAAGTTCAGGTCGTAATAGACAATGGTCCCGCCCTCGGCAGCTCGCTCCAGCATCTGCGTCACCAAGGGGCGCATGCCGGTGCAGGCAGCGTAATACGAGCCGTAGAGCAGTACATCATCGCGCCCCAGCGTGGGCAGCGTCCAAGGGGCAGTCACGCACGGATCCTCCTTGTAGAAGACGTAGCTGGCATCGCCCTTCGCATCGAGGAAAGCCAGGCTCAGCGCACTCTTCGCCCCCTCGCGCACCTGGAAGAAGTCGGTGGCCACACCGTTCTCTGCCATGAAGTCCACCGTCTGCTGCCCTACAAGGTCGCGCCCCGTATATCCCACGAAGGCGCAGGGCACTCCAGCCCTTCCCACGCTGATGATGCTGTTGAAACTGCTGCCGCCCGGCACTGCGGCCACAGGCTGCCCCTCCCGGAACAGGATGTCCAGGATGGTCTCGCCGATACCTATCACCTTTCTCATTCTTGCTTCATTTTTCTATGGTTTGCGTCGCCTGACGCCCAATTGCGTACAAAGTCACTCCTCGGGCACCCACTCCTCGGCACTCTTCACTTTCGACTTGAATTGTCCTTGCTCCCTGCTTCGGCTGGCAGGAGCCGGTATGCCTGCCCCGCCGGCGGCACGGGCCACGCGGCGATAGTCATTCCACCGCTCCATAATGAGGCGCACATAGGCTTCCGTTTCCGCGCCTCGCATATAGCCGTAGCGCACAACGGGATCGCGATAGTACTGAGGCTCGCTGAGCCGCAGGACATAGAGGGCGACTTCGTTCCATCGGCGAGGTGCTGCGCCATGTTTCTCGGCCAGTGCCATCGCATCGCGCACATGGTTGTAGCCTCCGTTGTATGCCGCCAGAGTGAAGGCGATGCGCTCCACGGGGTCTGTGATGTCGGGAAAGCGCGTAGCGATACGCTTCAGATAGCGGCAGCCGGCAGCAATGTTGGTCTCTGGGTCGAAAATTTTATCTTGCGGTACGCCAAGTTGTGCGGCAGTGGCAGGCATCAGCTGCATCAGGCCCTGTGCGCCGGCCCACGATACGGCGCGAGGGTCGAAGGCCGACTCCTGATAGCAGAGTGCCGCGAGCAGACGCCAGTCCCAGCCGACGGTTCGGCTGTGGCGCACGAGAAGTTCGTCGTAGGAGGAAATGACGCCCCGTTTGCGATCCTGCATGACAGGGCGAGGGCGGCGACGGACTGTGGGCAGCACCGAGGCCTTTTCGCGCAGCCGTTCGGCACGCTGGGGCGACCACCATTGGCGCAGGGCTTCGGCAAGCAAGGGCGTATCGTCGCGCGTAGGCCATGGGCGGCCGGAGTCCAGTTCCAGGCACACCATGTCGGCCTGCCCTTCCTGCAGACGACGCAGGAGCGATGCCGTGTCGGGAGCTGTCTCCATGCGCAGCACCACGCCTATCGTACGGGCAAAGTCCTCGGCGAGCTGGAATTGCAGGCCAAACTCCTGACCGCGATACTCGTAGTAGGTGTCGGGGCCGCTCAGCGTGACACCGATGAGCGTACCTGCCTCGCGAATCTGCGTAAGGTCGTACACTTCGTCGTCCGTAATGCCCGCCTCGCGATTGCCGAAAATGGGAGACAGCTGTCGCTCGCGCGGTTGCTGGCAGGCGCACACAATCAGCAGCAGGAGGAAGAAGCCTCCCCAAACGCAGCGCTTATGTTTAGTCCATAGTCCAAAGTGCATAGTGCATAGTTTTTCCTCCCATAATGTGCTCGGCCCTGTGAATGGTCAATGGTCAATTGAGTTTTTGAGTTCTTGAGTTTATGAGTTTGTGAGTTCAATGGTCCGCTCGGCTTTGCCGCTTGGCTTGTCCAAGAATGGTCAATGGTCAATGAAAAAAATGGTCAATGCTTTAAACTTCCGAACACTGAGCCCCTGAGTGCTCACCCCACGATGGCGGGTTTCATGCGATGAATGATGTAGGTGCGCATGATGTCGATGGCCCGCAGATTGTTGCCGCCCTGGGGGATAATCAGGTCGGCATAGCGCTTAGTCGGTTCGATGAACTCCTCGTGCATCGGTTTCAGTATGTCCAGATAGCGGTCGATGACCATCTGGGTGGTGCGGCCGCGTTCCACGGTATCGCGCTGAATGACACGGATGAGTCGTTCGTCGGGGTCGGCATCGACGAAGATCTTCAGGTCCATGAGGTCGCGCAGTTTCTTTTTCCACAAGGCCATGATGCCCTCGATGATAATCACCTCGCACGGCTCCACATGCACAGTCTCGGGCAGGCGGTTACTGATGAGGTAGCTGTAGGTGGGTTGCTCGATGCACTTGCCAGCCCTCAGCATCTGGATCTGCTCGGTGAGCAGCTGCCAGTCGAACGCATCGGGGTGGTCGAAGTTGATGTGTTGCCGCTCCTCCATCGTGAGGTGCGTCGTGTCGTTGTAATACGAGTCCTGCGGAATGAGGGCCACATGGTCGGCGGGCAAGGTCTCGAGGATTTTTTTCACGACGGTCGTCTTGCCCGAACCCGTACCGCCAGCGATGCCGATAATATACATAACAGCGTGACTTTTGATATATCGGACACAAAATTACGGAAAATTGGGCACAGGACAAAAGAATTTAGTCCCTTTTATGCCGAGAGGGGAGGAAAAATGAAAGAATGAAAGAATGAAAGAATGAAGGAAGGAAGGTTGGGTAGCCTACATACATACATCGCATTCCTACTTCGGATACTTGCTGTCGCGGGAGCCTCTGCTTGCTGTCGCATCGTTCCCTGCTTGCTGTCGTAACTGCCTCTGCTTGCGCAAGAAGGGAGCATTTCTTGCCTTGATAAAACGACTTACTTGCGCAAGTTTTTGCTGAAAAGTTGGCCTGTTTTGACGAAAATTTTTTTTGAAAATGGCCTTTCAGCCTACATGCCTACATAAATTGCCCGTAAATTTCTATAGTTCAAAAGGTTGCAAAATTTCAAGCCTACATAAAGCCTACATAAAGCCTACATGATGCCTACATACTTCATACATAAATGGGGAGGGAATTCGAATGTAGACTTTATGTAGGCTCTATGTAGGCTTATGTAGGCTTTATGTAGGCTTGGATCCGCCGCAATCCCTTTATACATGCGGGTTTCGAGAGATTTTATGTAGGCATGTAGGCTGTTTGGTCATTTTCAAAAATTTTTTTTGCAGAAAAGGCGACTTTTTGCA